>DASXFZ010000013.1 GCA_036489315.1 Candidatus Cybelea sp. | reverse complement strand
TCCAGTTGTTCTCGCTCGTCGCGCGTAAGATTGAGGTCTCGCTTGGGTCGGCCACGAACGGTTTGCCTGGATTTCCTCACTTATCCAGTATACCAAAAGTCTCGTGTTATTGCAACGAACTTATAACTCACAACACTAGGGTCGTTACGTTATCAACGTCGATCCAGCCGCTGTCGACGATCGAGCGGAAATTGGTAACGCGATATCTTGCGATCCTCATGGGACCCGCTTACCGCCCGATGGCTTCCCCGCCTTGTGCATAAGCATCCACCGGGCAGGGTGCACCGCGCGGCGTTAAGGCATTCTTAAAGTTGAGGTCAGACGTGCTGTGGGTTCCCCGTCAGGGCGTCAGCTTGAACACCGTGCCTTTACGATCGGTCCCCCGTCAAGGGTCGTGCTATAGAGTGCGCCCGTCGTGTCGGAGATCAGGCCGGCCGCCGGATTGGCGCCATTCCTTCCATCGAATTGATGGATAATGCGCTCGGCGTAGCCTGATCCTGACGGCGTTAGCTCGAAGACGGTGCCGTCGTGGCATCCAGGAACGCCGCCGCAAGCTTTGCCGCCTCCACCGGTTGTCCCGTAGAGCACGCCGCCTTTTCCTAGGATCACTCCGCCCTCGGGTGTCCCGCCATCCTTACCGCCGGTGAAGCTGTGGAGAAAGCTCTGAGTGTAGCCCGAGCCTGACGGCGTTAACTTGAAGACGGTTCCTGGACCGGGCTGGTATCTGCGGGCGTACTGCCCGCCTTCGAACGTCGTGCCGTATAACGCGCCCGTCTTATCCAAAATCACGCCGGACGGAAACGCGCCAACACACTCGGCGCCGGAGTTATCCCGCGACGGCTTCTCGCTCGGGCCTTTGACGCGGTGGTTGATGGGAGCGTTGGTCCCGCACTCAAAGGTGTACAGAGCGCTTGCGCTGTAGCCCGAGCCCGACGGCGTCAACTTATAGACGGTGCCGCATCTACCCATTAACTGGCAATCGTCGTCGGTCGACCCGTAGAGCGCGCCATCCGCTCCGAAGACCAGACTGCTTGTTGGATTGGAGAACGCGCACGTGGACTGACAAAAGGTGTACAGAACTTTTTCAGTATAGCCTGATCCCGACGGCGTCAACTTGAAGACGGTGCCGCATCCGCCTTCACTAAGGCACGCGTTGCCGCCGATACCAGTTGTGCCGTACAGCGCGCCATCCTTTCCGAAGACCAGACCGCCGCTTGGCGCCGCGCCGTCCGCGCACTTGCGTCTCGCACAAAAGCTGTGCATGACGCTCACCGTGTAGCCCGAGCTTGACGGCGTCAACTTGAACGCGGTCCCTTCGTTGTATCTGCCGCCGCCAACCGTCGTACCATAAAGCGCGCCGTCCTTGCCGAGGATCACACCGGTTGGGCCCGCACCTCTGCTGCCCCTAAAGCCGTACAGAAAGCTCTCGGTGTAACCTGATCCCGCCGGCGTCAACTTGAAGACGTTCCCGTCGGCATGGCCTCCGCCGCTTGTCGTGCCGTAAAGCGCCCCATTCTCGTCGAGGACGAGGCCGGTCTCGGGGTTAGCGCCGGTGCTGCCTCTGAAGTTAAAGAGGACCGTCTCGGCGTAGTGCGATCTCGAAAGCGGCAGCGTCGGCACTCGCGACGAGAAGTGCGCCGCCTCATCCGGCTGGCTTGCGCTGGGCACGGTGGCGATACTTGCACCGCAGCCTGCGAGTATCGCTGCAGCCATGCAAATGCCAAATACGCAGCCGCTATAGCCGAGGCTCTTCATCGTCCTGCTCCTTGCTCGGTGGCAAATTCCCGCATCCCGATACGCTAGCTTAGCACGCTCTTTAGCAGCGCCAAAGGTCACCTGACAAAAACGAGCCAATGTGCTCACGCGCCGGATAGTGCAAATGACCTAGCGCGCTCGACGCGCCGTAACGATCTTGGGGGGCTAAGTGAGGCATGGGGCGCGCGTCCGCGCGGCTCTTCGCCCGAGAGGGTGCGACCGTATTCGTCGCCGGCCGTAACGAAGAGCGTGGAGATGCATTGGTGGCGGAGATAAACGGCGCCGGCGGCAGAGCCTACTTCGTCGAACTCGACGTCGTTAACCAGCAACAATGGAACGCCGCGGTGGCCCAGGTCAAGGAGCAAGCGGCACGCTGCGCGGCATCCAAACGTGTGCTCCGATAATCAGGGACTCCGGCGGAGGGTCGATCGTCAACATCGGATCGGTCGCCGGGATCACCGGCAACTTCGGCACCGGCTACTCGTCTTCGAAATGGGCGCTCGAGGGATTGTCGCGCTCGGCGGCTTACGTCTACGCCGATTGGGGCATTCGCTCCAACGTCATCCAGCCGGGTTGGATCGAAACGGATCTGACCGCGTCGATGATGTCGAACCCGGTCATAAAAAAGATACAGTCAAGTATGCTGGAAAATACCATATTGCTGCGAAGGAGCGGCAAGGCGGAGGATATCGCCTTTGCGGCGCTCTTTCTTGCGAGCGACGAGTCCGCATACATTACGGGTACCGACATCGTCGTCGATGGCGGCTGGTTCTCTGTGGCCCCGTATCTTACCAACGAGCGATCTCATCATATGCTCCAGATCCTGGAGGCAAAGGACAAGGCCGAGGGAGTCCTCGGCGCTTTCCTCAAACACTTCAAATGAGCAAACGCGAGGTTTATTTCTTCGCTGCCACCACGCCGAGCGGTTCGTCGAAGCTTCCCGTAAAGACCGCTAGCTGCTTACCGCCGGCCGGATATTTGAAGACCGAGCCGTTGTCGTTACCTGCGTCCCCGCAGTAGACGACGCCCGTCGCGATCCAGGTCTGCGCGCAGTCGCTGGAACCCGAGAAGGATACCGTGCCCTTCAGGTTCGCCTTCGTTCCACTGATCGAGTACCGATACAGATTGTTCGCCCTCTGATCGAAGACCGTCATGTACGTGCCGTCCCACTGCACGGAACCGGGAAACAAAATCGTGTTGCTCGTCGCGATCGTTTTAACGGTATTGGTGCCCTTCGGGATCTCGTCGAGCTGGAAGGACGAACCGGGGGTAAAACCGTCGAAAAAGAGGTTTCCCTGGGGGTCATAACCGTCGAAGTACTCTCTACCCAACGGTGTCCCAATGAACTTGGGGGAGCCGCTCGCGTGCTTGAAGATGGCGACAGCGCCCGAATTAGCCCCATCCAAGATCCCGACGGCAAGGTCGCCGACGGTATTCATGGCGCAGCTCGACGGCATGCTGCTGGAAGGCACGGAGAGCGTCTTGATCGGCTTCTGAGGGACTTGGTATTCCGTGATCTGGTCGGAGCCGGCAACGATCCAGAACGTTTTCTTGCCGTAGCCGTAGAGCACGTTCGTACACCCCTGGCCGCCGACGTTATTGATCGTACCGATTTGATTATGGCTCTTCGGATAGTTGAAGATGCTGGCGAAGCTGCCGTAAAAGCTGATGACATATTCGAAGTACTTCGACTTCGACTTTGCCGCTTGGTCGGGAACGATCGTCGGGTAAGGCAGCAGCGCATTGAGATTCGGGCGCGCTGCCGTCGACAGCCTCCCGTCCGCGGTGGCTGCCCGACCGATGTGTTCGCCATTGAGCACGGCGGTTGACGGCGCAACCGACGAGCCGCCGCCGCACGCCGCGCATATCGCAAGTGCTCCAACGGCGCCGGCGTATTTCATTAAACTGGTCGTATTCATTACTAGGTTGCTCCCTTACAAGTAGAAACGATCGCAGGTTATCTTCTCGACCGAGACCGCACCGCCCCCGCGGGGCCTCGCAGCATTATCTCGCGCAAGGAACACTAACGCGATAACTCTGTAAAGACGAAAGGGCCTTGCGGTTCCCTATGCGAAGGGGCGGCCGTACTCATGCTTGGTTTAGTTGCCGGGTCAAGCCATCACGAGCGCGAGCGGCGGCCCCAGAAGCACTTGCGCTTGCCGGCGACGAATGAAGCGCTTCGAACCCGACCTTGTCATCACTGCGTTAGGAGCCAGATTTAAGGATGCCAACTTTCAACCATCGCGTTCTTGTGCCGATCGCGGGAATACTTCTTGCGACTTCGGCGTGTAGCGGAAATACCACCGTTCCAAGCGGAGCAGCGGGAAGCAATTCCGTCTCACAAGCCTCAATTACATCGCAAGTCTCTGCGCCGGGAGCGGCTTCGATCGTTCCCGACGACACGACCTCTATTCTGAAAAAGCTTACCAAGGACGTCGAAATCGGTTCCACGGTCGATCCGAAAAATGGCGACCAGGGTCCGCGCGCGATCTCGTTGGTCCGATCGACCTTCGGGCTCAAGAAGGGGCAGCTGCTCGTCTGCAACTTCGAAAACTCTGCGGGCGCTGCCGGGAAAGGTAGCACGATCGAAGTACTCAATCCGAGGCCGCACTCCAAGCCCGCGACCTTTACGCAGAATTCCAAGGTACTGGGCTGCGACGGCAATGCCGTCACCGAGACAAATCAGGTCTACGGCGCGGGGATGCTGAGCGGCGCCGTTTCGCAGTTCGACCAGACCGGTTTGCTCAAGCATAGTTTCAGTTCGCACCTCGAGGCTCCGTTCGCCGACGCCGATGCGTTCTGCGGTGAGCCTTACGCGCCCGAGGACATCTACGTTTCAGATTCCAAGACCGGCGCAATTATCAAGCTGTCATTCATTTCTGTCAGTGGCGGCCAGACGACGGCGACCGAAGTGATATCCGGCTTCGGGATTAATAAGGGCTCCGGTTGGAGCATCTTGGGCCCGTCGGGAATACAATATAATAGTACAAAAACCGGCAGCCTTTGCAACGACACGTTGTATCTAGTGGACGGGGTCGATAATACGGTCGTCTCCATTTCGAACGCGAGCAACCTGCTGGAGAAGGACGAGATCGTCGTGCAGCCCGGTGGGAAGAAATTCAAGTGCGCTCACGCAAAAGCCACGTGCGCGACGCTCGTCTATAGCGGTGCTCCGCTCAACGCGCCCGTAGCTTCAGCTCTTCTACCCAACGGAAACCTCATCGTCGCCAATACCAAGGGTGGGAACAAGCTCGTGGAGCTGACGCCGGCGGGGAAGATACTGGCTACCAAAACCGTCGACACGGGCGCGACTGCTCGCGTCTTTGGGCTTGTCGCGTCTGGTACGAGCGATAGCGATACGGTGCTCTACTATACCGATACCAAAACGAACACGCTGCACGAACTCACTCAATAGAGAACGGCATTTACGCTTCTCCCCGATTGAATGCGCGTGCGCAGCGGCGCACCCGCTAAAAGTTGGGGAGAAGCTCGTTGGTAAATCGTCGCTGCGTTAGCCAGTCGATCATGACTTGCGGGTATCCGGGGACGAATCGCTGCGGCGGCGTAAAATCCCCGTTGTAGCCGCTCTTCGATACGATGAGCTGGTGCCCCGCACCCGGATAGGTCTTGATCGTTACGTCGCGATTACCGGCGCGCGTGAGATACTCGCGTAGATGCGCCGCTGAATCCGCAGCGTTAACGTTTCGATCGAGCGCACCGTAGAGCGCGAGGGTCGGAGTCTTCGAGATGCGCAGCAGCGTGCTCGTCGGATCGAAGGTGACCAAGCGCCGCAGTCCCGGGATCATCGAGGGCGGCGGAGGAATCGATATGCCAAGGTCCGGCATCAGCGAATACTTGAACCAGGCCTGCTTTGCGCCGGCGTCGTAGCGGCGCTTTGCCTCGTCCCAGGAGATGGTGCCGTCGAGTGCCCGGTCGAATGCGTGCCAGAGGGCGATCGCCTGCGGCAAGTCGGCTTCCACGCCGTGCCGGCGCATCACTTGCTCGACCTCGTAGTCAATATTCCGGGCCAGGGATTCCGTGGGAGCGCTCTTTAGAATCATAAACGCGATCGGCCAGTGAAGCGCGACCAGCGGCGCGGTCCAACCTCCATTGCTAAATGCCCAGAGGCCTATGCGGTGCGGATCCACCTGATAGTCGCTGCCGATAATGTCGTAGATGGCTGCGACGTCGTCGGCTCGCTGCCGCGGGCCGCTGAGAAACCAGTTTCCGGCCGATTGGCCTACGCCCCGTTGATCGTAACTGATGACGTTAATTCCATTGAGGACGAAAAAGGGGATGATGAACCCCATTTCTCTCGACTCCGGATCGTTGCCGTGGACCAGAATCACGGTGGCACGCGGCCGTTGGCCCGCATAGTAGAGCGAAAATCCCAGCCGGCCGCCCGGTGCTTCGAGAGTCTCTCGTTTTTCTAAGATGCCGCGCTGCAGATGCAGGTCGGACGAGATGTGCAGATCACCGGTCTGCTGTGAAGCCGGATCGAAGAAGTCGTTGGAGGGGGGAGCGGGCAGCTCATGTTCGACGCCGACATAGATCGTGTGTCCGGAAGCGGTGTAGAGCCCCGGCGCAAGGGGCGCAGCCTGTGCTCGCGCGATGAAAGCGAGCCATACTGCGAGCGCGACGACGGTCGTCCTCATCATGCAAGATCTACGCTGGATGTAACGCGGGTGTTTCGTGCGCGACGTTCGTCGCTCGGGTGCAACCCGCCGGGGGCGCGCGGTTACTTAGCGGGGCTGACTGCAACGCCCCAGGGCGTCTGCAAGCCGCCTAGGGTTGAGACCGGCGAGCCGCCGGTCGGATAATTCCAGAATAGCACGTCTGCGCCGCCGGCGTCCGGTGATACTATTTTGGCGCCGTCGATCAAAAACTGTACGGCAAACGTCGCCCCGTCGAGCTTCGTCGATCCGACCTCGGTCGCGCCGCTCGGACCGATGTCAAACTCGTCGATCTTGTGGGCGGTATAATCGCCAACGGCGACTTGCGTTCCATCCCACTGAACGCTGCCGCCGAACTGAATGCTGGCATTCAAGTCGATATCCGTAAACGCGTGGCTCACTGCGGAGAGCTCCGCGAAAACAAACGCTCCCCCTTTTTGCCCGTCAACGAAGAGATTGCCGTGGTTGTCGTAGCTGCAGTACTCGTAGTAGTTGATCCCCGGGTCTTTGAAGCTACGTCGTGGCGCGCGCCCTTTGCGATAGATCGCGACGTCGCCGGGCTCGCTGCCAAGATTACTGACATTGGCAATCGCGAGGTCTCCGGTCGTCGGATCGACCGCGCAGCCTCCCGGTGTCTCACCCGGGTCCTTCAGCGTTGCAGTCGGCTTGGTTCCGCCGTGTGCGTACTTATGAATCAGCTGGGCGTCATTATCGGTTACGTAAACGCTTCCGGCCCGGTCAACGCAGAGTCCCCACGGCCGGCTGAAGCCCCGCAGCGTTCCTTTCAGAGCGCCCGTGCGATAGGCGTAGATATACACGTCGCCCGTACCGAGATCGGTGACGTAGAGCAACGGGATCTTTTTGGCGTCCGGCGCCACCCATGACGGCCTTGCGTCGCGAGCCGGGCGGCGCACCGCAGCCGCGGGAAGCGGCGCCGGTGCAACCTGCTCTCCCGCGCACCCGCTAACGACTGCGGCTATGCAAAAAAGCGAGCCGTAACGCGCCGCGCTCGAAATGACCATACCTGCCGCAACTTCGCCTCTGCTCGGCCGGTGTCTTTCCTTCAAATCGCCGCCTCGCAGGGTCGCGAGCTTTTGTGCAGCAAAGCATGCCTTTTACCGAGAGGAGCTCTGTATGGGATGGTCTTCTCGCGTCGCATGGCCGCTTGCTTTTCTGCTCGTGCTGCCGGCTTGCGACGCCAATGCCCTCAACGCGCCCGCGCCGGTTCGCAGCGGCGGATCCTTTGCCCGCCCGCTGACCGGCAGCGGCACGCCGATCCAACACGTCGTCTTCATCATTCAGGAGAATCGCTCGTTCAATAACCTGTTCATGAGCTATCCAGGGGCCCAAACGCAAAAATACGGACTTGACTCGAACGGCGCCAAGGTTCCGTTGCATTCGCAAGATCTTGCACAGGCCTGGGATATCGAACACTTTTCAGCGGCTTTCTTCACCGCGTGCGATGGCCGCGGAAAGCTGCCTGGGACCCGGTGCAAGATGGACGGCTGGAATAATCTGCAGGCGGGATTCGGTGCGCCAAAAAACCCGGCGTACGCGTACGTGCCGCGCACCGAGATTAAGCCTTATTGGGATCTCGCCAAACAGTACGTCCTGGCCGACCACATGTTTGCTTCAAACCTGGACGGAAGCTTCATCTCCCACCAATACGCGGTCGCGGGTTACTCAAGCCAGGCCGTTGATTCACCGCAATCGTATTGGGGATGTGAGGGCGGAGAACAGGATACCGTACCGACGCTGACCCTCGCGCGCACGTACGGGTCGCCGATCGTCGCCTGCTTCGACAATCCGACCATCGCCAGCGAAGCCGATGCGGCACGCGTTAGTTGGCGATTCTACGCCGGGCCGATTGACGGCGACGGGAACCTATGGAATGCCTATCAGGCGGACAGCCCGATCTACAACGGTCCGGATTGGAGCGCCGACGTGATCAGTCCGCCCTCCCAGTTTCTTTCCGATATCGCTAGTGGCGAACTGGCCGAGATCACCTGGATCACGCCGACGTATGAAAACTCCGATCATCCAGGACTCAATTCAAAGACGGGCCCGGCGTGGGTCGCTTCGCTCGTCAACGCCGTCGGAACGAGCCGATTCTGGAAATCTACCGTTATCTTTGTGATGTGGGACGACTGGGGCGGCTGGTTCGATCCCGTGAAACCGGTACACGCGGACTACGACGGCCTTGGATTTCGCGTACCGCTGCTGATCGTCTCACCCTACGCCCGGCGAGGGCGCGTGACGCACGTCCAGTATGAGACCGCGAGCGTGCTGCGATTCATGGAAGACAACTTCGGTCTCGGGCAGCTGGCACCATCGGACACGCGCGCTGCCGATCCCGCCGGCGATGCGCTGGATTACAAGCAGAGCCCCCGCCGTTTTAAGAAGCTCGCCGGCGGGAAGCCGCTTGAGTTTTGGAGGCTCCAAGAACGAGTTACACCCTACCGCAGCAAGCCCACGACATTCATCGGGGACGACTAAGAGAAAAAGGGCCGCCGTGCGAATCGGCGGCCCTTTTTAGGCCAGATTATCGAAGGAGCGCGAGCGACTACTTGTTCGTGCTCGGGGTGTACGCCGCCGCTTCGCACTCATCGCTTGCGCAGGGGATGCCGCCGGTGAAGCTGTACAGGAGCGTCAAGCCCGTCGGCTTGTACGCATACACCTCGGTGGCCGCCGTCTCGAGATCGGTCGTCACGTAACGCAGGCCCTGTCGGCCGACGTGCCCGAAGATGCTCTCGCCGGCAAGCGGCGTCGAGCTGAGCAGCGTACATGCCGGGTTGCATCCCGAGTACACGTTGACCGTGCTGGGGAGCGAGAAGCTCGGCCCGAACAGGCTGGTCGTCACGAGGTTGCCCTTTTTATCGATGTCGAGGCCGCCGTAAAAGCCGTTGCTGAATCCGGTTGTGAGGACTCCCGCGCCCGAGCAGCCTTGGAAGTAGACGAGGACCGCAATATCGGATTCGTTGATGGCATCCGCCCAGCAGTCGCCGTTAGAGGACATGGCGACGCCGCCCATCTCGAAAATGTTCGGATTCGTGAGGTTCGTCGAACACGTTCCACTGGAAAGCGTGCAAAGCGAGATGCTGCCCGGTGTATCGCTGTTGTCGAAGATGTTACCGAGGGCGATGGTGCCGTTGACGGCATCGACTGCCGCTGCATCTGAAGGTTGGCCGTAGGGATCGCTGATGGTGCCGAGCTGCGTTCCGCACATCGAACTATTCGAATATACGAAGGTGCCCGAGAAACCGTCCGGAACGATGAGCGTCCCAGAGTTGTCGACGCCGAAACTGTTGACGCCGGTGGGAGTGACGGGTACCGTGCAGGTCGCCGGCCCGTTGCCGCTATTGTTCTTGGGGAAACCCCAGACGTCGCTGCCGTAAAAAGCCGAGACGTAAATGCCACGGGTCGCCGCGGCCGGTGCGCGCTTTCCGCGCTGGGGTTGAATATGGGTCGGCAGGTATTTTTTGGCGACAGTCATGACCGGAATGCCGCGGAGCCCGGCTGCTCCAACGCCATGACCTAGCGCACCCGCGGTGGTGGGTACGTTCGAGCCTGTTCCCGACGTGTTGCCCGCACAACCGGATATAAGGCTAGCGGCAACTGCCGTACACAGGGCTGCTGAAAACAAACGCATAGCTTCTCCTTGTAGGGTAGCAGTATAGGAAATTAGCTGAAGACCGAAGCGTGGAAAGTCTTCAGGACGCGCTTTCCCTAGGCTACGGACCGACCCCTTGTCTTATGGTTAACCCCTACCCGCCGTCTCGACCGCTACGGGCCAACCAAGACGTACATATAGCGGTTTGGGAGGTCGAGCGTGAAGCTGCGGCCCGCCCAAAACGAGTTGCCGACGTCGCAGTCGTAGATCAGATTTCCGAGGCTGACCGGGGGCGCGTCGATCGCTGTATTGCGGGCGCCGACCAGGGCGATCGAAGCGACGCGAGCCTTCCCGCCCTCGACCAGGCCGTTGGCGGCCGCGAAGGTCTTGTCGATCGTGATCCCAGCTGAGCCCGTATCGATCTCGCAGAGCCCGATCTTGCCGCCGCCGAAATCGAACCGTGCAAAAACCCCGAGCGCGATGCCCAGGTCGTCCTGTAAGATCAACGGGATCTTCGTCGCGATCCGGATTCGCTCGGGGAAGCTCTGCGCGTCCTCGATGATCACTTTCTGCGTACGGAAGTCGAACGTCGTCGTGATGTTCCGAAACGCCGTCGCCGAAATCAAACCATCGATGCCGGTGCCGTCCAGCCCGCTCCAGATGCCGATGTGCGGCACGTCGAGACTTACGCCACCGACCGTGAACGAATTAACGTTGCCGATCGGAAGATCGACGCGCTCCCCGCTCAAGCGCAAGCTGACGTACTTGCCGTTCACGCGCACGAAGCGGCGCCCCACCCTCGACGAGAGCACGTCGATGCCGGCGCCGAGGTTCACCAGCATCGGTACGGGCGCGCCGCCGTCGACGGACCCCTGCACTTGAATCAAACCGTTAGCCGGCGTGAATGGAATCGTGTCGATGGCGAGCGCCCTCCCCGGCAGAGAGCACGCCAGGAGCGCTGCGGCGAATGCAGCGCGAAACAGAAAGGTACCAAATCTCATAGTGATTGCTTCCTTTCAATGAACGTCCGAGTTCGTCCGGTCTCATCGGCCGATTCTTCCGCCTGGGCCTCGATGCGCGCCCGCCTGTGGCCCGACGCGGACCCCGGCGAGCTCGCAGCCGAGGCGGCGGCATTTCTTGCGGGAACGCGCCTGTTGGTGCCGATCGCCGCCTTCGTCGCGACGGCCTCGGCGCCGATGGGTTTTCTCGAGCTCGGGGTACGCTCGTATGCGAACGGCTGCACGTCGATGCCGGTACCCTTCGTCGAGGGATGGTACGTTGAGCCGGAGGCGCGAGGACGCGGCGTCGGGCGTCGGCTGATGGAGGCCGCCGAAGCGTGGTGCCGCGACCACGGCTATTCGGAACTGGGCTCCGATACGCAACTCTGGAACGAGGCCTCGCTGCACGCGCATACCGCGTGTGGATTCAGCGAGACCGAACGGGTGGTCTACCTGCGCAAAGACCTCTCAACTCGGTAGCGCAAGGAACAGCACCACGACGTACACGACCGTCAGCACCATAGCCTGCGCGGTAAGCCACTCTTGGGCGCGCCTCGATTTCCAAAAGTATCCCAGCGCGATTGCGACTTCGAAGGCGACGAGAAACGCAAAGTTGAGCGGGGACGAGATGCGCGCCGTTCTGGCCAGCTCCTCGGCGACGCTGAGCGCCGGCAAGAGTGCTAAAAAACCGAAGAACCACCGCCGATTGCGAAAGTACCACTCGCCGAGATCGAGGACTGCGGCCTCGGCTTTGGGTTCGGGCAAAACCAGCGACGTCAGCACGAAGAGAACGACCGGCGTGAGCAGCACGAGCCAGAAGGCTCCGAAGCTCCAGTGCGCGGTGTGACGGACGCTCCACTCCGCCCACCAGTGCTGCACCGCAATGAAGAAAAGCCAGATTCCCCAGGCGATCGGCGGCCAGTAAAAATCGACGCGCTCGCGAGCGGTGATGACGCCGGCGAGGCGGGTCAGCACGTTGGTTACCGCAAGGCCCAGCACGATCGACGTCAGGATCGTGAGGTAGTCGAAGGCGCCCATCGTGCTAAGCACGGCGAGGCGCCTTCGTTATCTTCGAGGTTCGACTACTGGATCGTGACGCTGACGGGGTTCGACGCAATTCCGTTCGTTACGACCTGTATCGTGCTCGCACCGGTCTGGATCTTCGACGGCACGTCGAACATCGCCGAGACCTTGCTGTTCGATCCGATACCCATGAAGCTGAAGCCGTGGGTGCGAGCGTAGGTGACGTTTCCGGATCCCGAGTTCGTGATCCGCACGAGCGGATAGTTCGAGGCCTGTTGATCGTCATCGCCGTAGAAGTTTGCCTGCGAAAGGCCGCTGAAGCGTTTGCCGGAGATCTTGTAGCTGCTCCCGTGCGTGAGCGTCGTCGCCACGGAAGTGATCTGCGGCCTGCCGCCGGCGACCGGAACGTTTGCGCCCTTGGCGCTGTACACCTCGACGTCGGTCGAGCCGTCGTCCTCGAGGATCTGACCCGTGGGCAGGACCAGCAGCCGGACGTTGTAGCTCGAGTCATTGATTGCGTCCGGCGGATTCGCGATCTGCTTGAACTTCTTTTCATTGAAGAGGAAGAACTGCGCCGGTGTCGCGTAGACGCCCGGGCTCTCCGGGATCATGCCCTCGCCGTCGGGCAGCAGCGACGTCGGGGCGTCGGCAGCGTCGTACTGCGCGCCGCCGATCACCGGATTGTTCGGCCCCTGGCCCCACTTCCCGGTGTTCGCATTGTAGATCGCAGTGTACTGATTTGCACCGACGACGAAGACGGTGTTGTTGGCCATCATCGTCTGAGGTCCGATTTCAAACGCCTGGGTGAGGTTCTGCGGCAGCGTCCCGGCCGAAGACCAGCTGTTCTTCTTCGGGTTGTAGAGCTCGGAGCTCGGCGCTCCAAAGACGTCCGCGTCCAGCAGCTCGCCGTTGCGCAGCAGCGTCCAGCCTTCCTCGCTGTTCGTGTCCGATTTACCGTTTCCGATGATCGTCCACGACAGCGAACTTTCGTCGAGCAGGGCCTGACTCGTGTAGCAGCAGTTGCCGAGCATGTACGTTCCGTTTGCAAGCACGGCACTCTGCCCGTCGCCGATCTCGCTCCAGCCTGTCGGTGCCGTTACGGGCGTCCACGTGTTGGCGACGGGATCGTAGATCGCGCCGAGGTTCGTCTCAGCCGACTTGCAGAACTGGTACTCACCGCCCTGGACGATCAGTTTGCCGTCCGGCAGAACCGCCGAGGCAAAGTAGAGCGGTGCGTACGAGGAAGGCATCGACGTTTTCTTACCCCAGGTGCCGTTGACGTAGCTGCCGGTCTTATCCGGGATGAGCGGGTACCAGTCCGACGAGCAGTAATCTTGCACCAAAATCGTGCCGTCAGTCATCTGAATCTGGGTGCCGGCGCCGTTGGTAAACGGCGGCGGCGCCATAAGCGGTGCCCAGCCTCCGGCTTTCGCCCGCTGCCGCATGGCCGCGGTGATCGCGTGCGTGTGCCGCGGAGGCCGCGCCGGTGTGTGCCCCACGCGCAGAAGCTTCGGCAGCTTACCGTGCAGCGCCGAAGGCATTTGCGGCATCCCGGAGACCGGAGAACTGGGATTGGCTCCGCCGCAAGCGGCCAGTAACGAAGCCGCTACCGCACTCGCGAACGCGAGGCGTACGAATTGCATTGGATCTTTGACTCCTACAAGCGAGCGACGGTGTGGGGGAGTCCGCTTAGCGTTTCTTGCGCGCCGTTGTCTTTCTGGCGCCGGCTTTACTCGCCGCCGCTCTACCGGCGGACGCTCTGCCGGCGGCCGCTTTGCCCGCGGACGCTTTACCGGCGGCCTTGCTCTTGGACGCCTTACGCGCGCCCGTCGAGCGCGATCCGCGCTTGGCCATCACCGCTTCTTTAAGCGCCTTGGCCGGCAAGAATTTGAAGACTCGCTTCGCAGGGACTTTCACCTGTTCTCCCGTTGCGGGGTTGCGCGCCATGCGAGCGGCGCGATCGCGCACTTTGAACTGACCAAAGCCGGGAATCTTGACGGCCTCACCCGAAACGACCGCCGCCAGAATGTCTTCGAAGAGACCGTCGACGAGATCGACGGCATCCTTGCGCGAGATTTCGAGACGTTCGACCGTCGAGCGCACCAGATCTTGTTTATTCATCGTTTCCTTTCGTGTGGAAAAGCAGTCGCCAACCGAGCAAAATCGTTTCGCGCTGCTTGCTACGCAACGCTGAGGGACTCCTTGTGGTGACCTTTAAAAATGGGCATTTACGCGGCAGCGTCGGCGTGCCCGGGGACAAATCGATCTCCCATCGGGCGCTCATCTGCGCGGCTCGCTGCAACGAACCGGTGCGCATCTCAAATCTCAATCCGGGGCTGGACGTCGCGGCCACGCGCGAGGCGCTTGTCGCACTGGGCCTGCGGATCGAACGACTTGCCGACGAAACGGTGGTATATCCCGGCGCGCTTTCCAACCCGGCCGCCACCCTCGACTGCGTGAACTCGGGTTCGAGCGCCCGGATGCTCCTGGGCGCGTGCGCCGGCGCCGGCGTGGCCGCACGTTTCGACGGGGACGAGTCGTTGCGACGCCGGCCGATGGAACCGGTCGCGGCGCAACTGCGTGCGTTCGGCGCGAAAATCGAGACCGCAGACGGGTATCTTCCACTTCTGCTGGGGGCTCGAAACCGCGTCGAAACGCGCCGGTTCATCCTGCTGGGACCGTCCGCCCAGGTGAAGTCCGCACTCCTTTTTGCGGGTCTTTTTGCGGGCGTTGCCGTGCAAATTGACGGCGATCGCTTCTCGCGCGACCATACTGAACGGCTGCTTCGCTATCTGGGCGCCGCCGTCGACTGGGACGGACGCACCGTCGCGCTGCGGCCGGGCCAACTCCACGCGCGCGAGGTGCGCGTCGCCGGCGACTTCTCCTCGGCGGCGTTCTTTCTAACCGCAGCCGCCGTGACGCCCGGCAGCAGCGTGCTCGTCGAGAATGTGGGCGTCAATCCGACGCGTACCGGCCTCCTCGACGCACTGCGGCAGATGGGCGCGGCCATCGACCTTCGCAACCAGCGCACGGTGGCCGGCGAGCCGGTCGCCGACGTTGCCGCCGCCCACAGCGCGCTTCGCGGCATCGCCGTCGACGGCGACCTCGCACTG
Organism: Candidatus Cybelea sp.; assembly: GCA_036489315.1. Classification (NCBI taxonomy): domain Bacteria; kingdom Bacillati; phylum Vulcanimicrobiota; class Vulcanimicrobiia; order Vulcanimicrobiales; family Vulcanimicrobiaceae; genus Candidatus Cybelea; species Candidatus Cybelea sp. Next base: position 108,770 of record DASXFZ010000013.1, on the reverse strand, counting down.
CGCGCGATTGACGAGATTCCGCTGCTGGCCGTGGCGGCGGCGTTCGCTCGCGGCGAAACGACGATCTCGGGGATCGAAGCGCTGCGCACCAAAGAATCCGACCGGGTCGCGGCCATCGAACGGCTGCTCGGCGCCGTCGGTATTACGGTTCGCACGCAGCGGCGAGAGATCGCGATCGAGGGTGGGAGACCCCTTGCGAACGGCACCCAGATCGAAGCCGAGGGCGATCACCGAATCGTGATGGGCGCTGCGGTACTCGCTTGTGCCGCGGGGCCGTTAGCCGTCGATAACGCCGCCGGGGCCGATGTCAGTTTCCCTGACTTCGCGAAGGCCCTAGAGGGCCTGCAGCAGGCCTAAGCGGCCGGTTCTGAGGGTTTGGCCTCGCTCTTTGCCGTCGATGCGCCCGACGATTCGGAGCTCGGCTCGCCCTTGGGTTTCTCCGCCTTCTCCGGCTTGCTTGCGGCCGACGAGCGGCGTGAATCGGTTACGTAGAAGCCCGATCCCTTAAAGAGCACCGGCGCGGGATTGAAGACCCGCCGAACCGGGGCACCGCAGACGGCGCACGGCTCCGCATAGGTCTCATCGAAACCGTGCCGCACTTCGATCGTGTGGCCGCATTTCGTACAGGCGTAATCATAGAGCGGCATGGCCAGAGTATAGCGACCCTAGCACTCCCGGTCAATGACTGCTAGCTGCTCGTCCGGCGAGCGGGCGGCGTACCTAGAAATCCGCGAGAACCGCGGCGTCGCGCTGGTACTCGACCAAACCCTTGAAGTGGACGAGCGAATCGCCTAAGGCCGTCGAGAGACGCCGCCCCCGCTGCCAGCGATCGAGCAGACCGCCGAGACGCCCGTGATACGCGGGATACGAAAGACGGACGTGCAGCTTCGAACGCGACGTACGCCGTTCGATCCGGAAATCGAGGCGGCGACGCAGCGAGAAAGCGCCCACGAGCGAGAGCCGGTGATTCGTAATGTAGTCGTCGATCTCGAAGAGCTGTTCTTCTTCACCCGGAAGCGAGGAACGAATGATGACCTCGCTGCCGACGTCCAGTTCACCATCGGTGCTATGCCGGCGGGCGCTTCGTAAAAACGACAACCATACCGGCCATTTCTCGACCGCGCACAAAAGCGAAAACGCATCTTCTGCCGGGCATTCGAGCTCGAGGCTGGCACTATGCGACTGCAGCCCAGCGATTAACGAAGTATCCGCAATGAGCATGATGGACTGTGGTATTCGGGAGGGCGCCCTTAACCGTCCTTTATGAATCCATGCACATTCGCGTGTGGATCGTTATGAACTCAATCCACAGCGCGCGAACAGCACGAGCGATTCGATGCCGACCGGAAGTGCCCGCTCGTCGATGCGAAAGATCGGGCTGTGCGCGGGGTGCACCGCACCGGCCGCTTCGCTGCGAACGCCCAGCCGAATAAGCAGTCCAGGCAACCGGCCCGCAAAGTATGCGAAGTCTTCGGCGCCCATCGTCGGCGCCGGCCGCTCGACTCGGATCGCGCTGTGCTCGCGAACGTAGGTGCTAAACTGCTCGGCGAGCGCATCGTCGTTGACGACCGGAGGATAGCCCCGCACGACGCGCACGTCCGTCTGCACCCGATAGGCGGCGGCCACGCCCGCGACGATACGCCGAACGCGCTCCTCGAGCGCATCTCGTATCGCGGGTTCGTGCGCCCGCAGCGTCCCGCTCATCTTGACTTCGTCGGCGATGACGTTGTTGCGGTAGCCCCCCGAAATCGTCCCGATCGTCACCACCGCACTGCAGAACGGATCGATCTCGCGTGCAACGACGTTCTGCAAGGCCAACACGATCGCGGCCGAAGCGACGAGCGCGTCGACGGACTCGTGCGGGTAGGCGCCGTGCCCGCCGACGCCTTTGACGTCGATGTAGAGTTCGTCCGCGGAGGCACTGACCGGCCCGGGCGTTACGCCGATCGTGCCAACATCGAGCCGCGGATCGACGTGCAGCATCGCGACGCAGTCGACCGGCGGCTCATCGAGCACGCCCGCTTCGATCATCGGCAACGCACCGCCGGGCCCTTCTTCTGCCGGCTGAAAGATCAGCACGACGCTGCCGCGCAGCCGCTCGCGAGCATTCTGCAGCAACGCGGCTGCGCCGAGCAGCATTGCGGTATGCGCGTCGTGGCCGCAGGCGTGCATCTTCCCGTCGACCCGTGACGCGTACGGCAGGCCGGTCTTCTCGCCGATCGGCAGCGCGTCCATGTCGGCGCGCAGTGCAACGACTCGCCCGCCTTCGCGGCCTTCGATTCGCGCCGCGACGCCGGTTCCGGCGAGCCGCCGGTGCGCGATTCCGAGCGCGTCGAGTTCCCGCTCGACCAGTGCCGCCGTTTCGTGCTCTTCGAAACCAAGCTCGGGATGCAGATGGATTGCCCGTCGCAGCTCGACGACGTGGCCGGCTAGCGCTTCGTCTACTTCGATCGACATTCCAAGCGGAGTTAAGGGCGCTCTGAGTAATCCCTTGTACCGCAATGATGACCGCAGATCTCGCGCTCGCGCTCTTGATCAATCGCACGAGCGCGTACTATCTGGCGAATCCGCCGGTCTACATGACCTACACCGAGCACACGCACGTCAGCGCGGCCGGCATGGGCCGCACCCAAGATCTCAATCGTTCGATCGCGGTACGCGTGGCCGACAACTACGCGGTGATGCAAGACCTCCCCAACGGCATGCAGCGCACCGGCGAGGCATTCCCGATCGTCGCCTATTTCGACCCTTTTTCCAACTTCAGCTTCGGCTATTTCGCAAATCTCAAACGTGTCGACATCATGCTGCAGCGCGGAAAGACTTACCAGTTCCCAATTCCGCAGCCCGACCCCAGCGTCAACGTCGTCGTTCCCTACAATAGTTACTGGGCGGCCAGCTACGCGCCCGACTCAACCGACGCGGCGCTCCACCTGCTCATCGAGCCGACGCCGCGCGTGAAGCACGGTCTCTATCCGGCGGCGGTCGTCGAAGACCCGGTCACACACCTTCCCTCGCACATCGAGATGCGCGCGGTCGAGGGCGACGAGGCCTTCTCACTCGACTACAAAGTCGTCGACGGACACTGGATCGTCGTGCACGGCAGCTTCAGCGCGACGCAGCACGTGGTGTTTATGACGGTCAAGGTGCTGGCCGACGTAACGTTCAGCGACATCGCATTTCCGGCGTCGCCGCCGGATCCGCGTCTAGCCGGTACGCCGTCGCCGTCCCCCGCCGCATCGGCGGTTCCTTAACGGCCGCGATTACCGCGCCGCGGGCGCAGGCTCCCGAGGCGGCGCGAGCGTGAGTTCGTCGGGCACGGGGTGCGCGGCTCCGTTACGCGAGGGAAGATCCTTCGGTGCGACCCACATGTAAACGTTGGGAACCAGCAGCAGCGTGAGCACGAGCGAGCTGAGCACGCCGCCGATCACGACGATGCCAAGGCTCGAGCGAGAAGACGCCCCCGGGTCGAGCGCGATTGCGAGCGGAAGGTTGCCCGCAACCACCGAGAAGCTCGTCATGATGATCGGGCGGAACCGCGTGTGCGCGCTCTCCTTGATCGCCGCGAGCTTGTCGCGCCCGCGTTCGCGCAGGGTATTCGCGTAGTCGACGAGCAGAATTCCGTTTTTCGTCGCGATGCCGATGAGCAGAATCGTCCCGATCAGCGAGAACAGGTTGAGCGTGCGATGGGTAAGGAACAGGGCACTAACGGCGCCGATCGCCGCGACCGGAACCGAGAAGATGATGATGAACGGCGAGACGTAGCTGTTGTAGAGCGCCACCATCAGCAGGTAGACCAGAATCACCGAGACGATCATCGAGAGCCCCATGCCGACCAGCGTCTGGTGCATGAAGTCTTGCTGACCAAGCGGCGCCGGCCGCACCTCGATGTTGGGCGGCAGGTGGAGCGACGGCAGCCGCTTGACCAGGCCCTCTTCCACGGCAGATAGGGAAGAGTTCGGCGCGTAGTTGGCATTGACGTGGATGACGTTGTTCCGGTCGGTTCGCGTGATTAACGGCGCGGTCGGCGTCGATTCGAAACGCGCGATGTCGCTGAGGTAGACGATACCACCGCTCGAGGAGCGTATCGCGACCGACTTCAGCGCATCGAGGCTCGTCTGATAAGAAGTTGGATAGATCACTTGGACCTGCTCTAAGCCGGCCGTCGTCTCGAACTGCGTCGCGACGTTCCCGCCGAACGCCGCGCCGGCGGCGTTGGCCGCGTCTTGCAGGTTGACGCCGAGTGCCTGCGCCTTGTTGCGATCGAACTGGATCGAGATCTCTGGGGCCAGCAAAGTGCCCGTGCTGTTTACGCTGACCGCGCCCGGCACTTTCTGCAGCAAAGAAACGACCTGTTGGGCGTAGGGCGTCGGATCGCCGCCGGTCACGTCGGTCACCAAGAAGTCGATCGGCTGTGCGTTGCCGCCCGAGGTCGACGTCGACGGCACGACGACGGCCTCGACGTTCTGCGGCAGATACTTGTGCGCGATCGAGCGGAACTGCGTGAGCCAGTAGTCCGTCGAGTGCTTGCGCGCGTCTTTCAGCCAGATGTGCACTTGACCGACGTTGCTTTGCGAGACGAAACCGCCGAACGAAGCCGCGTAGGCGCCGGCGACGGCGGTGTTCGCAAAGGTGTCCGGGGTGTTGAGGACCTTTTTCTCCAGGCCGAAGGTGCCTTTTTCGACCGTTTGAATCGGCGTACCGATCGGATAGACGAGCTGAATGTAGAGCTCGCCGCGGTCGACCGGCGGAATGAACTCCTCGCCGACCGCGCCGAGGGCGACCATCGCCAGCGCCAGCAAGAAGGTCACGCCGCAGAACGCCGCCACTAGGCGGCCGTGCGCGAGGCTCCAGGGCAGCGCGCGATCGGTGTACCAGCTGCGCAGACCGTCGAATCGTTCGCCGAACCACTCGACCACACCCCAGGGCTTCCAGTGCGAACGCAATGCCCACAGGCCGGCCAGCGTCGGCGTAATCGTAAAGGAGACGAAGAGCGAGGTGAGCGTCGAGATCACGACGACGATACCGAACTCGGCGATCTGCCGCCCGACCTGGCCTTGAATGAACGCGATCGGCAGGAAGACGACAACGTCCACGAGCGTGATGACGACCGCCGCCGCGCCGATCTCTTCACGACCGGTCACCGCCGCCTCCGCGGGGGGCTGTTTGAGCTCGGTAAAGTGCCGCTCGATGTTCTCCAGTACGACGGTCGAGTCGTCTACCAAGATGCCGATCACCAGCGACATGCCCAGGAGCGAGATCGTATCGATCGTGAGGTTCATCGCGCGCATCACCGTGATCGCGATCGCGAGCGACGTCGGAATCGAGACGCAGACCACGATCGCGCTGCGCCACGAGCGCAGGAAAAAGATCATCGCGCTGCCGGTCAGCAGGATCGCGAGCATCAGCGTGCGGCTGACGATGACGATCTGTTGCTCGGTAAACACCGACTGGACGTGGATAACGCGGAAGCTGATCTCCGGGAAGCGGCGCTCGATCTGCGGCAGCGCCGCTATGACGTTGTTCGAAGCGTCGACTTCGCTGCCGGTCGAGGCCTTTTGAATTTGAAGAAAGAGGCCGGTCTGGCCGCTGATGTGTGCGAACTGCAGCTGCGGCTCGAAGCCCTCATTTACCGTAGCGACGTCCCCAATGCGCACCACGGAGTTGGTCGCGCTCCAGGGGTTGACGACGCCTGGTAAGGCCGATAGTCCGCCCGAGTAGCTCTCGACCTGGGACCCGGTAGAGTTTACAACCGTAGAACCGCTGCCGGTCGTGGTGACGATCGGCAGATTGCGGACCGTGTCGAGATTCTGGATGTCGCCGCGGATATCGATGGTCGTCTGCCGGTTCGGCTCGTAGGCGTAGCCGCCCGGCACGCGCTGATTGTTGTTCTGCAACGCGTTGATGACGTCGTCGAGCGTGAGGTTCGCGGCCGCCAGGCGCGCTGGATCGACCACGACCTCGTAGGCCGGCGTCACTACGCCGCCGACGTTGGCGAACGATATTCCGGGGACTTGCTCGAGCTGCGGCGCAATGACGTTGGTGGCGTAGAGGGCGAGGCGCGACAGCGAAAGCTTCTTCGAATAGAGCGCCAGGGTGACTACCGTGGATTGCGTGGGATCGTAGAGGTTGACCGTCGGCGGGGTTAGATTCGTCGGCAGGTACTTTGCGGCGGCCTGAATCGCTTTGTTCGTCAAAGCGAGGTCCGTCGCCGACGCGGAGTTGATGTCGAAGATGGCGGTGATCCGCGCCTGACCCTGCTGCACGACCGAGTTGAAGGTTTGCAGATCGGCGGTGCCGGCCAAATTCTGCTCGATCGGCGCGACGATGTTGTCGCGCATTTCGGTGACCGACGCGCCGTTATATTGGACCGAGATGGTTACCGTCGGCTGGCTGACGTCGGGATAGAGCTCCTTGACGATCGTTACGGCAGATAGGATGCCCGCGAACGCCATCAGGGCGATGATGACGAAAACGAGCGTGGGCCGATTGATGAAGAGCCGTGTTAGGCTGAACTTCACTGCTGGTAAGAGACTTTCTCGCCGTCGCCGAGGCTCGCCTGACCGTTGTCGACGATTCGCGTCCCGGGGATCAGCCCGCTGACGACGGAGATCGTCCCGTCGCTGCCGAGCTCGGCAACTTTTATCGTCTTGACGCTGTCGCCGCCTTGGACCGTCATGACGGCGTCGTGGTTATCGTCCGTAAACGCGGTGACGGGAACGCGAACGCCGCGTACCTGCGCGGCGTCGACCATTCCCTGGACGACCATGCCGGGGCGCAGTCGCTGGCCGGGATTCGAGAGTAAAACTTTCACCTGAAAATCGGTCGAACCCGGGTTGATTTCATTGAGGACGCCGGCAACGTGCCCGGTGAAGCGCGCTTTGCCGTTGAGATCTTCGGCGACGACGGTCGCAGGGGCGCCGTTGGCGATACTCGACACCTGTTCGCTCGAAGCGTGCAGCACGGCATAGATCGGATTGACCTGCTGGAGCGTGAAGATCTGACGATTTCCGGGGTACTCGCCGGGATTGATGTTGCGGTTGACGACCACACCATCGATCGGCGACACGATCGAGGCTTTGCCGATCTGCACGCGCACCTGCTGGGCCTGCGCGGTCGCGACTTGTTCCTGTGCTTGCGACTGCTTGACGGCGGCCGCCTGCAGTCCGTTCCCGCCGATCGAGCCGTTTGCCTCGACATTCGACTGCGCCGACGAGAGATTTGCGCTCGCGGTGTTGAGCGCTTGCTGATCGTTACGGACCAGCGTCTGCTGCGCATCGACCGATTGCTGCGAGATGTAGCCCTGCGACAAAAGCGTTTGGTCGCGCTGGAGGTTGCGCGTGTCGTTGTTCAGCGTCTGCTGCGCCTGGTGAACCGCGGCCTCGTTGGTGCGCAGGCTATCGACGCCCTGCGCAATTGACAGCGAGCCTTGGTATACCGAATGCTCGGTATTCGCGTGGTTGCTGTTCGCCGTGGCAAGGTCCGACTGCAGCTGCGCTTGCAGGTCGGCGGTATCGAGCGTGGCGAGCACCTGGCCTGCGTGCACCGCGTCGCCCTCGCGAACGTAGACGGCGTCCGCCGGCTCGGCAAGCGTGCTCTGAATCGCGACGTTCTGGTAGGGCGCGACGACGCCGGCCAGCTGGCGCGCCGGCAGAATCGCTCCGAACGCAACGACCGAGGTTTGCACGACCGGCGTCTGGGCGCGTGCGGGTGCGTGCCGCGCGCAGCCCGCTCCGGCTAGGAAGATCAAGGCGGCACCGAAGAGTCCGCCGAGGCCGTCGCGTCGTGTCATGCTACTTGGCGATTGTACCGAAAGCGCCGGTTCCCAGTCCTGGAGTGAGTCTGAGAATGGGTGAAGCGACCGAACGGCCGCGGGTCTTAGTGATAGACGACGAGCGCGGGCTGCGCGAACTGCTCGAGTACGGCCTCGGGCAGGCCGGCTTCGAGGTGCGCAGCGTGACCGAAGGCTCGGCTGCGCTGCCGCTCTTGCGCACCTGGCCCCCCGACGTCATCGTCCTGGACGTCATGCTGCCCGACGCCGACGGTTTCACGCTTCTACCGGAGATCCGCCGTCTCACGACCGTGCCGGTCGTCATGCTGACGGCCCGCACCGAGGTTTCGGAGCGGGTCGCAGGCCTTTCGGCGGGTGCGGACGACTACGTCGGCAAGCCGTTCGATCTGGAGGAACTCATCGCTCGCCTTCACACCTTGATGCGCCGTCCGGCGATCGAACGGCGCGACACGCTGACCTACGCGGATCTGAGCATCGACACCCCGAGCCGGACGGTCTACCGCGGCAACCGGCGCATCGAGCTCTCGGCCCGCGAGTTCGATTTGCTGCGCGTCTTCGCCGAGCACGCCGAAGAGGTGCTGACGCGCTCCGAGCTCCTCGACATGGTCTGGGGCATCGACCGCGACGTGATCCCGAACACCGTCGAGACGTACGTTTCGTTCCTGCGTGCAAAGGTCGACAGTGGCGAAGCGGTCAAGCTGATTCAGACGCTGCGCGGGCAGGGCTATTCGTTACGGGCATCGGCATCGCCGTGAAGACTCGGCTTGCGCGGCGCATCGAAACCCTCGCGGCGGTGGAGATCGCGCTGGTGCTCGCGGCGGTCATCATCGCCGGCGCGCTCTTCGCCTTTGGCGTCTACATTCGCGCAATCTCCAACGAGCTGAGCGGAACGCTCGCGCAGATGCAGACGGTCTTGGCGCGAGCGCCGCTGCCCGATGCCCGCGCCGGCGGCGTCTTCGCCGCCTCGCTCCTTTTAGGAAGCGGAAGCGAGATCGTCTTTAACGACGCGACGACGCGCGTCACGGTCTTCCGCGCGCATCGCGCGGACTCGCGGGTCATCGTGACGTTTCGGCCGCGCGGCGACCTATCGGGCGACCCGGAGGCATCCGGGCCGCTCGCACGAGTCATCCTCGGCCTCGCGACGGCGTTTGGGCTGCAAGCCCTGCACGCGCAGGCCGGTAATCTCTTCATCATCGTCAAGAGCAACGACGCGACGCTTGTCAGCACCGTACGCTCGTTTGCGATCCCTCTATTGGTCGCGCTGGCACTGGTGATCGTCAGTTCCGCTCTGGTCGCCCGAGCGCTTACCCGCCAAGCGCTTCGGCCGCTCGACGACGTCACCGCTGCCCTGCAGCGTTTCGCATCGGGCGATCTCACGCCGCAGCTGATCGCCGCCGACGAACGGCAGCAGCTCGGCGCGCTTGCGGTGGCATATAACGGAGCGATCGAACAGATGGAGCGCGCCTTTGCGGCACGCGACCGGGCGAACACGTCGATGCGGCAGTTCATCGCCGATGCCGGCCACCAGCTCCGAACGCCCCTCACGGTCGTGCAGGGCTTCATCGCGATTCTCCGGCGCGGCGGGATGGAGAGCGCGCCCGATCGTGACCGTATCTTGGACACGATGAACGACCAAAGCCGAATCATGGGCTCGCTGATCGATAAGCTGATCCTGCTGGAGCGCTGGGAGAACGTTGAGGTTGGGGAAAACATCTCGCCCATCGACGTCGGCCGGCTCGTCGCCGATTTAGTCTCGCCGATCGCCGACGCTCACCCCGATCGGAGCTTCGCGATCGCCGCGGAGCCCGGCGTCCTCGCCGCGATCGATCCCACCGAGCTTGGCTATGTGGTGACCAACCTAACCGATAACGCGCTCAAATACGGGCTCGGCGATATCGACGTGCGCGTCTGCGCGCGTGACTCCAACGCCGTCATCGAAGTTAAAGATCAGGGTCCCGGCATTCCGTCTTCCGATGCGGTCCGCGTCTTCGATCGTTTCTATCGCGGCACGCAGCGCGACGTTGCGGGATCGGGCCTCGGTTTAGCGATCGTCAAGCGCGCCGTCGAACGCGCGCACGGCAGAATCTCGCTCGATTCAAGTCCGACCGGCTCGCGCTTTACCGTAAGTCTCCCCCGCGCGTAGTGGCGGAGAGGGTGAGATTCGAACTCACGGAACGCTGTTAACGTTCGCCCGCTTTCGAGGCGGGTGCCTTCAACCACTCGACCACCTCTCCGAGGCCTACCGTTGGAACGCGGAGGCGTCCGGACCTGCCTCCCTCTGCGCGTCATCGCGCTTTTGCCGGAAAAAGTGCTGCAACTGTTCGGCTGCCTCGGTTTGCAGCACACCTTCGGTGATCTCGATGCGGTGGTTCGTGCGCGCCGAGCGCAACACGTCGAACGCGCCGCCGTCCGCACCGCCCTTCGGGTCGGGAGCGCCGTAAACAAGACGTTTGATGCGCGCGGCAATCATCGCGCCCGCGCACATCACGCACGGCTCTTTGGTGACGTAGAGCGTCGCATCCGAGAGACGCCAGGCACCGAGGCGGCGGGCCGCCTCTTGCAGCAGCAGCATCTCGGCGTGCGCGGTCGGATCGCGGCGCGCTTCCTTTTCGTTCTTCGCCTCGAGAACGAGCTCGCCGCTGACGAGCACCGCGCCGATCGGCACGTCGCCGTCGTCCGCTGCCGCCGCGGCAAGCTCGAGCGCGCGGCGCACGTACCGTTCATCGTCGTTCATAGTGAAATGCGCGCCCGGAGGGATTCGAACCCCCGATCCCAGCCTTCGGAGGGCTGTGCGTTATCCAGCTACGCTACGGGCGCACGAAGTCAGCGAGGTGCATCGGGTGGAGATCCCGCGCTCGGAATGTGTTTGAACAAGTCGAGCTTGTGGTCGACGAGTGTACGGTAGAACTTGCGCACGCAGTCGGGATGCCCGAAGAAGTACGTTCTGGCGTACGCCAGATCTTCCCCGGAGCTATCCGGAACGTAGTGCGAGATTTCGATCTCCTCCATTTGTCCCCGATCGACCGGATGGGGACAGAAATCGCAGGGAATCGTCGACATGACTTTTTGATACCTCAGAATGAAACCGGCCGTCTCCGCTGGAGCGGCCGGACTCGTTATCGTTCTGGCTCGGGTAGGACTCGAACCTACGACCAAGGGCTTATGAGTCCCCTGCTCTACCACTGAGCTACCGAGCCGTAGGCGCCCCACCGCCGCGTTTTGCGACCGCAGTATACCAGGACCGCAGGCCGGCGACAACCGGTTACAGCGGCGGGGCGCCGAAAGCGGGGTTACTGCTTCGTGCAGCTGCCTTTTCCAGTCATCGCCTTACCCTTCTCCGTCCAGCTCGAGGCGATCGTGATGCCGCTGGGGGCAAAGTGCCAGACGTCGTGCTCGTGGGTCGGATCGGCCGGCCAGATGTTCGTGTACGTCATCGTCATCGCGCTCGCCGCGGCGTCAGCCGTCGAGGAGCCGTAATCTCCGGGGTTCGAGCTCCCGCCCATATTGATGAAGACGTGCCTTTTCGGATCGTAGCCAAAAAAGAAGAACGACTTGCTTGCCGGACGTCCGCCGTAGGCGCCGCTTTTGCCCGTGCCTTGGATCCAGAGATCGTTCATCTCGGAGATCGCGTAGGTCGACTTCGCCGTGCCCTTTGGTCCGGTATACGTGCAGTTCCAGTTCCCGATGAGCGCCGAAAGCGAGGCCGGCAGCGCCGCCGCCGCGGCCGGCTGCGACGTCGCAACGGTGTTCCCCAGCGAAACGGCAATGCCTAAAACCAGCGAACAAATAAGTGCTTTCATCGTTAATCTCTCCTTTACCAAGCGATTCGGTGGTCGCTTGCCGATTCCCGGCTCAAAAAAGCAAGAAACGGCCGTAGAAATAAGGCTTTCACCCAAGCCCGCGTCAGCGTAAGGGAACGAGAGGCTGCCCGCAGCAATGGTGGGCGATCGAAGAGCGCCCTCCGGTTATCCAGGACGGCCTCAGGAACCGCGGCGGCACTGTGGATTGACAGGCGTCGATACAAGAATTAGTATCGACGAATGTCAATGCAGCACTGCTGCCCTCCGACGCACGTTTCCGATGAGGACTTCAACTCCGCCGCCTCACTCTTCAAAGCTCTTGCCGACCCCCACCGGCTGGCCATTCTCGCAACCCTTTCCGCTGCGCTTGAAGAAGTTTGCGTGTGCGACTTCACCGGCGCGCTTCCGCTAAATCAGCCGACCGTGTCGCATCACCTTAGAATCTTACGGGAGAGCGGATTGGTGACGTGTGAACGTCGCGGAACGTGGGTTTACTATCGCCTCGCGTCAGGCGCGAGGCGAACACTCAAAGACGCTCTGAGGTCTGTATTAGAGACCACGGTGCCGGCATGAAAACTCACGTGAATCTCCGCACGAAGAATCTAGCGGCGAGCGTGAGCTTCTATCGAACGCTCCTCCAAGCCGAACCCGAAAAGCACTTCGGCGACTACGCCCTGTTTATCACGGAGGATCCCGGACTGGAGCTAGCCCTCGACAGTGACCCGTCCGCCGAGGTCACGGATCCCGCGCACTATGGGATCGTTGTCGGCACGCCTGACGACGTAGAGGCCGCGATCCTTCGGCTACAGGCAGCAAACCTCCGAACCACCGTGGAGCGCGACGAGACGTGCTGCTACGCGTTACAGACGAAAGTGTGGGTTGCCGATCCCGATGGTCGCCGTTGGGAGATCTATACGGTTCTCAAAGATACGCAGACGCGCGGCGATCGCGAAACGAGTTGCTGCAGGTCAGACGTCGGCGCCGAGTCCTGCTGCTCGGTTTGAGCGTTGGAGCATTCTCTAGGGAGGCGACTGGCGGCCGAAGGGGTCGGCACCGCACTGCTGCTCGCGGGCGTCGTAGGCTCGGGCATTATGGCCCAGCGTCTCGCCGGAGGGAACGTTGCGGTCGCGCTGCTTGCGAATACGTTGGCCACGGGCGGAGTCCTCGTTGCGATAATCCTGGCGTTCGGTTCTATCTCCGGCGGCCATTTTAACCCTGCAGTTTCGATCGCCGACGCCTGGCGCGGCGGTCTCGAGTGGCGATTCGTGCCGGCATACGTGGGGGTTCAAGTCCTTGGCGCGATCGTGGGCGTGGCAGTCGCGAATGCTATGTTCGGCGAGCCGTTGCTTTTCGCTTCGCACCGTGCGCGGCACGGCGCATCACAACTGCTTAGCGAGTTCGTTGCGACCTTTGGCCTGCTCCTGGTGATCTGGGGGTGCACGCGTTACCGTTCGAGCGTCGTTCCCTTCGCTGTCGCCGCGTATATTGTGGCCGCTTATTGGTTCACGGCCTCGACCTCGTTTGCGAATCCTGCCGTGACGATCGCGCGGTCCTTGAGCGATACGTTCGCGGGAATCGCCCCGCCGGACGTCTTGGGATTTATTGTCGCTCAACTGCTCGGAGCATTCGCGGCGACTGCATTGTTTGCTTGGCTTTCGTCGACTCCGTTGGCCGCCAAGGCCGTCGTCGTTCCACACTCCCCTTCAAAGGAGATATGACGTGAAGCGTTCGGTCCTGTTCGTCTGCGTTCACAACTCGGCGCGCAGTCAGATGGCGGCAGCGCTGCTCAATGAGCGGTGTCCCCAGGACTTTGTCGCCGAGAGCGCCGGGCTCGAGCCCGGAACTCTTAACCCACTCGCCGTTACCGTGATGGGTGAAGTCGGCCTTGACATATCGGCGAGCAAAACCAAGAGTGCCTTCGACCTGTTCAAAGCGGGAAGGCTCTACTCATACGTCATTACGGTCTGCGACGAGACGAGTGCGGAGAAATGCCCAATCTTCCCGGGACACGCACAGCGGGTGCATTGGAGCTTCCCTGACCCCGCGGTATTGCAGGGATCTTGGGAGGAACGCTTGGCGAAAACCCGCGCCGTACGGGACGCGATCCGCGCTCAAATAGAGTCCTGGTGCCGAGATGCGTGCAAGCGATGAGCGTGCGGAGTAGCAGCGTCCTCTCCCCGGATCCGAGCGGCGCAGGAAAGCGCCTCCTAGAGATCCTGCACGGCGGCGGCCGACGCTGGGCCGGCCGACCTACGTCGACGCTCGGCGGAGCCTGAAGGGCCCGCTAACGGCCCCGTCACCCCGTCCGCCGCATTTTCGGCCCGCAAAACAAACGAGCAGCCCGTGTAAAAATCCTTACCGCAGCTGCTCTTTTGAGAATCGCGGTCGGAGGGACTCGAACCCCCAACCTACAAGTTCGTAGCCTGTTGCTCTATCCAATTGAGCTACGACCGCGCGTGCCCAAGCCCGATTCGGAGAGAGAGGGATTCGAACCCTCGATACGACTTTACATCGTATAACGGTTTAGCAAACCGCCGCCTTCAGCCGCTCGGCCATCTCTCCCCACTGTAACCTCGACCGGCCCACCTTTTACGTTGAAGCCCGGCCGCCTGCCGGCGCCGGCTATTGCGCTGCGCGCGGCCCGTCGAGCGGACGTTCCGGCACGACCTCCGGCACCACGACCGCCCGGCGCGGCGTCCGCCGCGCGTTAAACGCATCCAGCCCGAGGACGCGCCCCGTCGGCAGCACGAGGCTGATGGCGGAGAGCAGCATCAAACATCCGTCGATCGACGCCCAGCCGCTGAACGACGTCAGCGCGCCGCGCGCCGCCAGGTAGTCTACGGTAAGTACGATACCGAACAGACCGCCGAGCCGCGAGAAGAGACCGACGACCAGCGAAATTCCGACGAGCAGTTCGCCGAAACGGACGAGTTCGGCAAAGACGAGCGCGTTTGGCTGCACGACGTTGACGAGAAAGCCGTGGTACGGGGCGCCGACTTTGGCGATGCCTTGCGTCACGTACTGTCCGAACGCGCCGTTAGGCGGCAGAAAGTCTTCGGCGTGAATGAACTTCGGTACCGCGTGGATGATCCAGATGCATCCCGTCAGGATACGAACGATCGCCAGCCATCCGCCGTAGCTTCGCGACGAGGGAAGATTCACGCTACCACGTCCTTTCGTATCTGCGCGAGCCGCGCGATCAGCAACGCAGCGTCGGCGGCTGCGTTCGGGCGCCTCAACCGCTCGGCGGCCGTAATCATTTCTTCCCGCCGCGCGCGATTTTCAAGAACGTCCTCGATGACTTCCGGAAGATCGTCGAGCCGCGACGTGCGCACGGCTGCTCCGGCGCCGGCGAGCACGCGGGCGTTGCGCTCTTCCTGACCCGGCAGGGGCTTGGACAATACGAGCGGGACGCGCGCCACCAGTGCCTCCGAGGTGCTGAGGCCCCCAGGCTTGGTCACGAAGACGTCGGCTGCATGCATGTAATCGTAGATGTTCTCCACGAAGCGCAGCGCGCGCACCGGATACGCGACGCTCTCCGCAGCACGCGTCAGGCGCCGCTCGATCCGCGCGTTTTGCCCCGCGACGACGACGGCCGCTAAAGGCACGCGCACGGCGTCCAACGCGCCGAGCATTCGCTCGAGCGGAGCAATTCCCAAGCCGCCGCCCATCAGCAGAGCGACGTACCGGTCGCGCGGCAGATCGAGCCGTTCGCGCAACGCGTCGCGAGGCTCGCTCGTCGGGATGAATTCCGGCCGAACCGGAATTCCGCTGACCGAGATCGAGTCGGCGCGGACGTGACGCGCCAGCAGCGCGTCGCGCATCGCCTCGGTCGCGACCACGTAGCCGTCGATGTTTCGATGAATCCAGAAGCCGTGGACCGCAAAGTCCGTTACGATCGCGACGACCGGCGGCGCGTCTCCAAAACGCCGCTTGTATTCGGCCATGGCCCCGCAGGGAAACGCGTGCGTGCAGACGACCGCGTCGGGCCGCTCCCGCAGGATAAGCGCGCGCAGGTTATCGGCGGTAAACTGATGCGCCCAAAGGCGAAAGCGCCCGACCTCGGTCGCGCGCTCGGCCCGATCGTAGATGTAACGATACATTTGCGGAATTGTTTTGACCATCTGCAAGTAGCCGTCTGAGACGACGCGCGAGACCACCAGCGCCGCATACTTGTACGAATCGACCACACGGGTCTTCGCCGCCGGCTCGATGCGCCGTAATGCGTCGCTGACGGCGTTGGCCGCCGAGAGATGGCCGACGCCGACGCTAGCGGAGAGGAAGAGAACGCGAATCAGCGGCCCCCCTCTGAATCGCCGCCCTCTTCTTCCTGCGCGTACGCGATGAAGTCGTCGAGGATCTCCTGGGCGAGCTGTTCGTTTTCCAACAGATTGCCGGCGGTGTCCGTCACGATGAACTGTTCGCCCTCCAGTTCGTCCTCCAGCTCGTGCAGCAGGACGGCGTAGGAGTGCCCCTCGTCGGGATCCTCGAGTATCCCCACGACCTCGAACGGCAGAGAGGCGCCCTCCTTGGTTTGGATCTGCAGGATGTCTTGCAGTTCGAGGGGCGCGTGCGGGGACGAGCTTTCGCCGTTGGAAGAAGTCATGAAATTACTCCCTTTATTGGAGGCAGCGTGCGACGTTTGCCTGGTGCTCCGCCAGGGTCTTTGCGAAGACGTGTCGTCCGTTGCCGCAGTAAACGTAGTAGAGGTCCTCGGTTCTTGCCGGCTTGAGCGCAGCCAGCAGCGAGGGGAGGCCCGGATTGGCGATCGGCGTCGGCGGCAGCCCAGCGTGCACGTAGCTATTGTACGGCGAGTCGATCCGCAGATCCGCGAACGAAAGCTCGCTCTTGTGCGCCGGCAGCGCGTACTCGATCGTCGCGTCGACCTGCAGCGGCATACGCAGCCGCAGCCGGTTGTAGATCACCGCGGCGATCTTCGGACGGTCGGCGTCGTTCTTCGCCTCGCGCTCCACGAGCGAGGCGACGGTCACCGCTTGCGGTACCGTAACGTGCAAGGCTTTCGCCCGCGCCGCGGCGTCGCGCGGCAGCGCTTTATAAAACTGTGCGGTGAAGAGCGAAGCGACGTGACGCGGCTCGTCGCCCAGCGGCACGAGGTAGGTGCTCGGGAAAAGAAAGCCTTCGAGGTTTTTCGTGCGCGAACCGTCGACGACGATCTGCTCCGACATGAAATCGGCGTGCAGGGCCGGTTCCGAGCCGAGGCCCTCGGCCGCCAGCCGCGCCGCGATCTGGGCCGCGGTGAAACCCTCGGGGATCGTCACCCACGATGCAACCTGCGCACCGCCGCTAACCAGCGCGCGCAGAACTTCACTCTGCGTGACGTGCGGCTCGAAACGGTACTCTCCGGCGCGTACGGCTACGTCTTGTCCGCGCAGCTTCGCTAAGGCGCGGAACGTCAGAACGTTGCCGATCACGCCGTCGCCGGCGAGTTGCCGCGCGATATCGTCAAACGTCGCGCCCCGCTCCACGACCACCCGGATCTGCGACTGCGGGTGCGTGCGGTCGCCGTAGACCGAGTACCATGCGGCTCCAAGCAGGGCGACTGCTAGGAGCACGCAGACGGAGAGCCCGGCGAGCAGACGTTTCACGCTCCGCCCTCGCGGCGGCGGCGGGCGAGAAAGGCGTCGAGAATCAGCGCCGCGGCCATCCGGTCGACGATGCTGCGGCGCTTGCGGCGTGAAACGTCGACGGCGATCAGGCTCTTGGTTGCCTGCGCGGTCGTGAGACGCTCGTCCATTCGGTGAATCGTACCCGGAAAGACCGTCCGAAGTATCTCGACGAAGGCGTCCATCTGCTGCGCCGCCGGCCCGCGCTCGCCGCTCAAGGTCACGGGATCGCCTACCACCAGTTCGTCTACTTGGTAGGAAGCGATCAGCTCGCCGATCTCCTCGAGCACCTGCTGGCGGTTCGTCCGCTCGATCGTGGCGACCGGCAAGGCGAAGCTGGCGCTGGGATCCGAGATCGCCACGCCGATGCGCTTGCGGCCGACGTCCAGGGCCATGATCACGCGCGCGGTGCGCCCGAGGGGCTGAGGCTGTCGGCGTAGGCAACGGCCTTCGGACGGCGCCCGAGATGGTGAGCGACCAGCTCTTCGGTGGCCCGCGCGCCGGCGGGGGTTGCGCGCAGCCGTGCGCCCGGCCCGCTCCCCTTGGGCAGCGCCAGGGCCCGAAGGTTCTCGAGGTCGGCAGCCTCGAGCTCGGGCAGATCTCGCCAACGCTCCCGGCAGCGTTCGTCGATGAAGCCGCCCGCTTCGGCGTCAAGCCACACGCGTCCGGCCGGCAGGGCGGCTCCGCAGCGCACGCAGCGGTCGAGTGGCGGCGCGAGTCCCAGCACGTCCAACAAGCGCAGTGAAAAGCGCGGCAGCAGGTCGCGCGGCTGCGCGGCCCTGGCCACCGCGGCGATCGCTCCGGCGAGCAGATCGTAGATCTCGGGAATCGGCAGGTCCGGTTCGCAGAAGGCGTCGATCGTCTCGATCACCAGCGAAACGACCGCGAAGCGCTCCGGCTCGACGAGCGAAGGCCACGGCGCGCGCAGCGTTTCGGCCGAGACGATCACGTCGAGCGAGCGACCGCGGTGCATCACGAAATCGCACTCGTTGGCCAGCTCGAGACGTCCCGCCAGATGGCTGCGCATGCGGCGCACGCCCTTGCCCACGGCATCGAGCTTGCCGCGCTCGACCGTAAAGAGGGTGACGATCCGATCGGCCTCCGAGAGTTGGCGTCCGCGCAGGACGATGCCGCGGGCTTTATAGCTGCGCGGCGGCGTCCGGATCCTCCGCGTTCGCAGCGCGCGCGGCGATGCCGTTGCTGTAGATGCGCACCGCCAAAATTCGCCGGCCGCGCGTCCGGTCGACGCGCAAGCGCGTGTGATCGTCGGCTTGGATCTCTTCGCCTTCGTTCGGGAGCCGGCCGAAAAGGCCGACGGTATACCCGCCGATTGTCTCGAAATCCGCCGTCGGCAGCTCGGTTCCGAGCGTCGCGTTGACGTCTTCGATATTCGTGCCGGCCTCGACCACCGCTTCGAGATCGGAGAGCACCGAGATCGGCTCCTGTTCGTCGGTGTCGTGCTCGTCGCGGATCTCGCCGACGATCTCTTCCAAAAGGTCCTCCATCGTCACGAGGCCGGCCGTTCCGCCGTACTCGTCGACGACGATCGCCAAGGAAAACTTATCGCGCTGCATCTCTCGCAGCAGATCCGCGATCTTCTTTGTCTCGGGAACGTGCACGGCCGTTCGCATCAGCGCGCGCACGTTTGCGTGCGCGAGCGTTCCGTTGGCGAGGGCGACGAGCAGTTCGCGGTCGTGGATGACGCCGACGATGTCGTCTTTGGATTCCTGATAGACCGGCAGCTTTGAATAGCCTTCTGCGATGACGACGTCGAGGATTCGCCTGGGCGAGTCTTCGATCGAGACGGCGACCATCTCCGGCCGCGGCTTCATGACCTCGCGGACGATCGTATCGCCGAACTCCATCACCGAATGGATCAGCTGGCGTTCCTGCTCTTCGATCACGCGCTGCTCCGCGCCGACGTTGACCAGCGCGCGAATGTCTTCTTCGGTGACGTACGCGCCGAGCGTGTGTTTGATACCGAAGAGACGCAAAAAGAGGTCGGTCGTAATTTGAAAAAGCCGGGCTACCGGCGAAACGACGAAGGAGACATAGCGAATCGGCGCCGCCAGCCGCAGCGCCCAGCGTTCGCTATCTCCGGTGGCGGCCGTCTTCGGGACGATCTCGCCGAACAGCAGGAAGACCGCGCTCATCACGATCGTGGAACCGATCGCGCCGGAGGGGATTCCCAGAGAGAGCGCCAGGTACGTTGCCAGCGAGTCCGCGGCGAGCAGCGCGATCGTGTTCCCGACCAGCATCGAGGTCAGAAAGCGGCTCTTGTCGTCCACGATGAGCTGCAGCTGCTGCGAGCCGCGCAGCCGGCGGTCGGCCATCGCGCGGGCGCGCAGCCGCGAGATCGAAACCAGTGCCGCTTCGGCGGCCGAGAAGAAGGCGGCCAGGAGCACGAGCACGACGAGCGCAGTGATCTGGTACGGGAGCAGGGCGAGGTTACTTCGACCGGGGTCGGTGCTCAAATTGGCGCCATTATAGCATAACGTGGGGGCGCACCAGCACGTAGATCGCCAGAGCGGCGAGCGTGCCGAGGACGGCTCCCCAAAAGACTTCGAACGGGGCGTGAATCCGCGCTTCGACGCGGCTTTGAGCGACCAAGAACGCCACGAAGTAGCCGAGGATCGCGGCGAGCGGCTTCTGGTAGAAGAACGCGAGCATCGTTGCCACTGCAAACGCTAATGCCGCGTGTCCCGAGACGGCTCCCCCTTGCAAGGCGGATCCGCGGCCCACCCAGGCCTTGGCGAAGATCGTCACGATTGCAACGACCGCCAGCGCGATCAGCGCGACGTTGGCCGGCACGGCCTGCACGGCCGCGAAGACGCGCGTCTCGCTGCTCATCAGTCCCTGATAAAAGATGAGATAGCCGGCGAGCGCGGCGCCGACGGCCGCGATCAGCACGGCGCCGGCGGCGGCGTCCTTCGCGTTCTTCGCCAGCGGATGGTGCGTCGCGATCAGCAGGTCGACGATCGACTCGACCGCCGTGTTGACCAGCTCCAGGCTGAGCACGAGCGCGATGAGTCCGACCGTCGCGATGACGTATAAGCGATCGAGGCGCAGGATGAGCGTTGCGAGCAGCACGAGCGCCGCGATGATGAAGTGCACGCGCATGTTCGGCTGCGTGCGCGTCGCGTAGATGATTCCTTCGAACGCATGGTGGAACGATCGAAAGAAGCGGCTTCGGTCGACGGGCAGGTAGTGCGGCTCACGCTTTGCGCGATCGTCTACGGGTTGATGCATCAGCCTTTAGCCGGATCGTAGGGCCATGGCAGCGCAATCGCTGCCGCGAGCCGCCGTTCCTCCCGCTCCATCGCTCGCCGCTCCGCGGCCAGCACGTGGTCGTGCCCGAGCAGGTGCAGCAGCCCGTGAATCAGCAGGCGGTAGAGTTCGCGCTGAAGCGTCGCGTCGTACTCGGCCGCCTGTCGCGCCGCCGTGTCGACCGAGATCACGACGTCGCCCAAGAGCCGTTCGGCGTCCGCAGCCGGCGCCTGCCCCATCGGAAAGCTCAGCACGTCGGTCGGCGCGTCTTTTTCACGATATTCGCGGTTGAGCTCGCGCATGGCGCGGTCGCCGATCAGCGTGAGCGAGATCGCCGAATCCCGTTGGTCGATCGCCGCCAGTAAGCGCTTCGCCGTGGCCACGAGCGCGCGTCCGTCGACGCCGCTGCGGCGGACGCCGTTGCGGTAGTAGATCACCGCGGCAGTGCGGCTGCATAGGCGTGGACGATCTTGGCGACCAGCGGATGGCGCACGACGTCGGCTTCATCCATCTCGATGACGCCGATGTCGTCGATTTCGCGCAGCCGCGTCGCCGCGGCGCGCAGCCCGCTGCGCTGCCCTCCGGGCAGGTCGATCTGGGTGACGTCGCCGGTGACGACCATCTTCGAGCCGCTTCCCAATCGCGTCAGGAACATCTTCAGCTGATCGTCCGTCGCGTTCTGCGCTTCGTCGAGGATGACGAATGCGTCGGAGAGCGTGCGGCCGCGCATATACGCGAGCGGCGCGACCTCGAGCGTGCCGCGCTCCATGTATTTATTCACCACCGTGTCGTCGAGCAGGTCGCCGAGTGCATCGAAGAGCGGCCGCATATACGGATCGACCTTCTCCCGCAGATCCCCGGGCAGAAAACCGAGGCGCTCGCCGGCCTCGACCGCGGGGCGCGAAAGAACGATGCGCGAGGCTTCACGGCGCTTGAGCGCTCGCACCGCCATCACAATCGCAAGATACGTCTTTCCCGTGCCGGCTGGCCCGATTCCGAACGTCAGCGTGAATCGGTCGATGGCCTGGATAAACTCGCGTTGCCCCGGCGTGCGCGGGCGCACTTCGCGGCCGCGATGCGTACGCAGCAGCGTCTGCGTGAGCGCGCTGCTTTCCGAAGGGGAGGCGGTGTCGGTCAGCGCGAGCTTGACGTCGTCAGGGGTGATGTGCGCACCCCCCACGGCCGCATCGAGCACTCGTTTCACGACGCGCTCCGCCCGTGCAACCGCCGCGTCGTCACCGGCAAGCAGCAGCTGGTCGCCGTCGGCATGAACGGCGACGTCGAGCGACGATTCGATTGCCGAAAGATTGCGATCGTACTCTCCAAAGAGCCGAACGCGGTCGGAGAGTTCGTGAAGATCGATCGCTCGCTGAGTCAAACTATAGACGATATTCGTCGTTGAAGGCTTTTGGCTTGCCGAGCACCTCGGCCGCGATGACGGCGCGCACCAGCTCCGGCTGGGTGCCGAAGAGCCGCCGCTTTCCCATTGGGGGCTCGACAACCTGATGGACGGGCTGCGGCGGGCGTGGGGGAGGGGGCGGCGGAGGCGCCGGCTTGGGAGCGGGCCGCGCCGGCCGGGGCGGCGGGGGCGCGAGCCCCTGTTGCGCGGCGACCGCCTGCATCACGCGTAAGATAGTCGCCTGCTGCGGGCTTGAGCCCGGCGGAACTAGCTGCGCCGCGGCAGGGGCCGGCGGCGGCCCCGGCGCCTGCTGGGCGGCCTGCTGTTGACGCTTTGCGCTCCTGGCGATGCTGCTGACGACCCCGAGGATCAGGATCCCGACCCAAATGAAGAGCCCGATATCACGCATCTGCGCCTACGCTCGTGCCGCCGACGTTACTTCGACGGCTGCCCGGGGATCGGCGGCTGCTGCGCGTCGGTCGCGGCTTCGGTCGAGACGCCGATCGACGAACGCATTTCCGTATCGGCCTGGATATTCTTCAGGCGGTAGTAGTCCATGACGCCGAGGTTGCCGTTGCGAAACGCTTCGGCGATCGCTTGAGGAATGGATGCCTCCGCCTCGACGACCTTCGCGCGCATCGCCTGGGTCTCGGCCTTCTGCTCTTGTTCGGCCGCTTGGGCCGCGTACTGGCGCTCCGAGGCCTTCGCCTGAGCGATGCGGCGGTCGGCTTCGGCTTGGCTCGTCTGCAGTTCGGCGCCGATATTCTTGCCGACGTCGACGTCCGCGATGTCGATCGAGACGATCTCGAAAGCGGTTCCGGCGTCCAAGCCCTTGGCGAGCACCGCCTTGCTGATGCGATCGGGATATTCGAGCACTTCCTTGTGGTCGATCGCCGCGCCGACCGCGGAAACGACGCCTTCGCCGACGCGTGCGACGATCGTCGGTTCGCCCGCACCGCCGACGTAGCGATCGAGATTGCTGCGCACGGTGATTCGCGCCTTGACGTTGAGTTGAATGCCGTTCTGAGCGACGCCCTGAAAGATCGGCGTTTCGATGACCTTCGGATTCACCGAGGTCTGCAGCGCCTCGAGCACGTCGCGGCCGGCCAAGTCGATCGCGGCTGCGCGCTGCCATTCGAGGGGAATTTGCGCGCGCTGCGCGGCGATCATCGCCAGCGTTACCTTCTCGACGTTACCGCCGGCAAGGTAGTGCGATTGCATCTGATCGACGGTGAGGTCCAAGCCGGCTTTGCGCGCCCGAACGTAGTTCGTAACTATGACGCCCGGCGGGATTCCGATCAAACGCATTCTGACCAGCGCGATGATGCCGAGCGGAACACCCGCGGCAATCGTCCGAATCCAGAGCCCGATCGGAAAGTAATACAAGAACGCGAAGAACGCGAAGAGCAGGATAAGGACGATGATGACGCCGCTGACGGCTACCATGGGGCCTCCTTATGCAGTGACGGGTTCGACGAAAAT
The DNA here is from genome assembly GCA_036489315.1 of Candidatus Cybelea sp. Classification (NCBI taxonomy): domain Bacteria; kingdom Bacillati; phylum Vulcanimicrobiota; class Vulcanimicrobiia; order Vulcanimicrobiales; family Vulcanimicrobiaceae; genus Candidatus Cybelea; species Candidatus Cybelea sp. The sequence continues at coordinate 85,409 of DASXFZ010000013.1, read as the reverse complement.
GCGTGCGCCCTCGACGCGCACGACGCGGATGGGGGTGCCAGCTGAGATGAACTCTCCCGCGGTCAGCACGTCGACTCGACGCCCGTCGATCGACGCGATGCCGGACGGGCGCAGATAACTCGTCGCGGTCCCGAATCGGCCGCGCAGCGCGCCGAAATCGGCGCTCGCGACGTACTCCGGCCCTTGCGCTGCGGAGAGCGCCAAGCGATGCGCCCAGGCATTCTGGGGAACCGCGCGGACCGTGATAGAGAACGCGATGACCGTCAGCACGATCGCGGTCGCGATCGTTTCCAGACCGATGAAGAGAAACGGCGTACCGAACGCGAGCAGCACGGCGACCAAGAGCGCGCCGGCACCGAGAATCCCCGGCAGTCCATGCCCCGGTACGACGTGCAGTTCCCAAAGAATTCCGATGAGTCCCAGCACCGCAAGCACGATGACGAGCTCATTGGAGAAGCCGGCATAGACGTGGGTTCCGAAGAAGAGCGCGAATGCGCCGACGCCGATAACGCCGGCGATGCCGTGGAGCGTCTGCATCTCGATGAGAAGCCCCAGCATGCCCAGCGTCAGCAAGAGCCCGCTGACGACCGGATCGGTCGCAAAGCGAACGAGCTGCTCGGCGAACGTGTAGGACTGCGTGACGGTGGGGGCGCCGGCGAGGCCGAGCTGCGAGAGCGCGGCGTTGAGGTTCGGCGCGGTTCCCGCCGCGATACCCGAACGCACCGCGTCGTCGGTATTGAGCGTCAGGACCATGCCGGAGCGCTTGTAGCGCGGAAGATTCACTTGTTTGTCGACCATCGCGCCCGCGAGGTTGGCGTCGTGATGCGTGCGCTGTGCCGTCGACTCGAACTCGCCGCGGAGTGCGGAGATCACTTTGTCGCTTGGGGGGACGGTCCCGCCCGCTTCGACGGGTTCCGCCGCGCCGATCGAAGCGCCCGGAGCCATGATGATGCGCCCGGCTGAGAGCGAGATCAGCGCCGCCGCCGAGTAGGCGCGTTCCGCGACGTACGCGTCGACGGGCTCCTGGGCGGAGAGCAGCGCATCGCGAATCCGGAAGGCCGAACTGACGAGGCCACCAGGGCTGTTGACCGAGAGGACGATCGCGCGGGCGTTGGATTGGTTGGCTTCATTGACCGAGCGCTCCACCAGGTGCGCCATGCCGTCATCGACCGTTCCCTCGATCGGAATGACGACGACCGGCCGGCCCATCGTAATCGCGCCGGCGGCGGGCCCGGCGATGCCGCACAGCATGCACGCCAGCCAAAGAGCCGCGCGCAGGCGAGAGTTCTTCATGATTGTAGGTATTCGAGCAAGCGACGGAAGTTTCGCCGCCCGCAGGCGGCGGCCGATCCTTACGAGGCCAGTTCTTCGGTGACGATTTGACGGACGAGATTGCCGTCGGCGACCTCGCGCAGCTGCGGCATCACGACCTTCATCACGGCACCCATGTTGCGCGAAGCCTCCGGCAGCTCGCCCAAAACGCTCTGCACGATCTCGCGGATCTCGGCGGCCGAGCGTTGCGCCGGCAGGTAAGCCAAAAGAATCTCGCGCTCCCGCCGCTCCTTATCGGCCAGTTCCGGACGGCCGGCGCGTTCGAACTCGGCCTCCGAGTCGCTGCGCTGTTTGACGAGGCGGCGGACGACCTCCAGCTCGTCGTTGTCCGATATCTCTGTGCCGCTCTCCGAGCGCTTGTAGATAAAGCCGGAGAGCGCCGATCGCAGCGTATCGAGGCGCAGCTGGTCGCGCGCTCGCATCGCCTCCTTTAAATCGGCGGCGATGCGGTCCTTGAGAACTCCCATTGGCGAACGAGCCTACGCGCTACGCGCGGCGCTTACGAGCCGCGGCGGACTTCTTCTTGCGGCGAACGCTAGGCTTTTCGTAGTGCTCGTGCTTGCGCGCCTCGGCAAGGATGCCGGCCTTCTGGGTAGCCTTCTTGAAACGACGCAAAGCGCTCTCGATGGTCTCCCCCGGAGCGATGCGAACTTCCATTCTTTTGACGACCCCCTCTCGGCATGCCCACAATAGGCACGAAAAATTAGGCCCCGAAGGGCCGCCGACGTAGCGTAGCATAGGGCCGCGACAGCGTCAACGCCGCGGAGCGCGCCGCCTAGCCGGGCGGCCACGTCATCTCGCGTCCGGAGAGGACGTGAACGTGAACGTGCCCGACCGTCTGGCCGCCGTCGGGGCCGGTATTGATGACGAGCCGGTAGCCGCGTTCGCCGCCGCGTTCGGCACCTAGATCCGAAGCGACCGCGAGCAAGCGCGCGGCAAGACCGGTATCGGCGGAGAGTTCGCGGATCGTCGCATAGTGCGCAACGGGCATCACGAGCAAGTGCGAGGGCGCCTGCGGATTGAGATCTTCGATCGCAAGCACATCCTCGTCACGATATAGGACCTTCGCAGGAATCTCGCCTGCGGCGATGCGACAGAAAACGCAATCGTTCATTCAGCGTCCTCGAATCGTAAAGCTCCACGACTTCGTCGTGGTATTGCCGGCCAAGTCCGATACTTTTACGACCACTCGCACGAGCCCGTTGGGATAGGCATACGAGGGCAAATACTGGATGAACTGCTCGGTGCGCACGCATTCGGAGGTTACGTCTCGACCGTTGATCCAGAGGATCGCGCTGCCCGGGTTGACCGGAACGGCGTCGGCCGCGAAGCTCGCATAGACCGCCGGGCGATTCGTATTGATCGTCGCGTTGGAGTCGGGGGCGAAATCGGAGATGCCCGGCGGCGTCCCCGAAGCAGAGACCGTCTGCGGGGCCGCCGCCTGCGCAATCTCATCGCCCAAGGAGAGGCGGCCGATCAGCGCGACGTCATCGAAGTTTGCGCCGCGCGGAATGACGTAGCTGCCCGTATAGACGCCGCTGGGGCTCTCCCGCATCATTTGATTCGTAACGTCCGATCCGATATCGAACGTTCCTGAGGCGCCCGGCGTTCCGTGCAGCTCGACGCGAATCGTGTCGCCGGCGCGCAGCGGACGGTCGGGTTGCGCTTGCACGTTCGAGATCTGCAGGCGCTGTGCGGCGGTGACGACCTTCCGCGATGCCAGCACCGAGCGCACCTCGTTGGTCTCGACGTTGTAGCGCACGCTGACCTGATCGTGCGGCAGCAGATCGGTGAACGAGGCGGCCTTGCCGTTGAGCGAGATTTCGGTCGTGCGCCCGGCCGAAATCACCTGTCCGTCGTCGAGCACGAACTGCCCCGAGCCGATCGCGATGATGTGCCCGTTGCGCGAGCCGTACTCGTCGACGACTCGCTGCACCCGCCCGTCCTTCTGCATCTCGACGCGCGCGAAGTCGCCGGGACGAATATCTCCGAGCTCACCGGGCGTCGTTACCCCGACGTTGACGTCCTCGACGTCGATCGCGGCGTTGGCGCCGACCGGAATCGTCTTGACGCTGCCGTTGGAGCCGAGGGTAATCGTCGGCGGATCGGAGAGCACGTCGACGGCTACGACCGTGCCGAAGCGGGCGAAACCGCCGGCCACCGGAACGAGGCCGTTGGTCGAACGCCCAACGAGCTGCGCGACGATGCTCACGTTGTTGCGCCGGCGATCGTACTGCGCTTGCGCGCCGAGCACGTCGGTAAAGAATCGCAGAGGCACGTAGAGCACGTCTTTGATCTCGAGGAGCGGCCCTTCGAGCAGAACGTCGTTGGTGTCGACGCGGGCCACGCGGCTGCCGAGCGTGAGCGTTACGCTCTTTGCGCCGACCTGCGTCGTAATGTGATTCCCGAACCGGTTGAAGGCGAGGCCGAGCGCCTCCATCGTTCGCCGGACGGGAACGTAGAGCAGATTTCGCTCGAATCGCGGCGGCGGATCGATCGAAAGGACGTCGCCGTTGATGACGATGCCGATCGGTGCCTTCGTTTGCGATTTGGGCGCAGGCGAAGCGGCCGCTACCAACAGCAGCAACAGCACGGAGCCTGTCCGCAGCGCGGTCAAAGGGCTCCATCTCACGTTACTCCAGCACCTCCCGATAGACGCCCGCCGTCGCCCGGGCACAGTAGTCCCAGGTCAGCCGGCGTGCGGTTTCTAGGCCTACGTTGACCGACCGCTCACGCTCACCCTGGTTGACGAGCATGCTTTCGAGCAGCCCGGCCAGCCGGAGCGAATCGCGCGCCGGAAACGTCCGGGCTGCCGCTTCGACGACGCGCGGCACCGAATCGGCGCAGGCGATGACCGGACAGCCGGCGGCCATCGCCTCGAGCACGGGAAGGCCGAAGCCTTCGCGCAGCGAGGGTGAGACCAGTACCCGCGCGCCGGCGTAATACGCTGCAAGACGCTCCTCGGGGACATCGCCTAACGCGACGATCGAACGGTTCGGCGCGCTGCGCCGCTGCAGATCTCCGCCGAAATCGTCGGGACCGGTCACGTACAGATCGACCTCGAGCCCCGGCGGCAGCGTCGACCACGCCTCGAACAGGGTTGCCAGGTCCTTGTGCGCGCGGTGGTTGCCCACGTACAGCACGTACGGCCGCGGTCCCCTAAACGGTGCGCGCGGTTCGAAAAACGGCTCGGACACGCCCAGCGGGATGACTCGGATCTTCTCACGCTTTACGCCGAGAAGCTCCACTAGGTCCTCGACCGTTCGCTCGTCGTCGGTGATGACGCGCGCGGCCCGCGCACACGTCCAGCGCACGACCGTCTCGTAATAGGGCCGCACCTTCGCTTTGAAGTGGTGCGGAAAGCGAAGGTGAATCAGATCGTGGATCGTCACGACGAAGCGCACCGGCACGACGACGGGCACGTAGAGTGCGAGGAAGTGCGCCAGATCGAGGCGCGCTCGTTTCATCGCACGCGGCAGCCGGATCTGCTCGTCCCAGCCGAAGTTGCTGCCGAGAGTAAACGGCACGTACTCGTACTGCGGTGCCACTCGAGGCAGCCGCGCAACCAGCTCGCGCACGTAGGCTTTCATCCCGGCCGAGAGCTGACGCGTTTGCCGTGCATCGAGTCCGACACGCGCGCCGCTCACCGCCTCAACGCTTCCACAACGTTTTGCGCATCGCCACGGCCGGATAGAAGGCCGACCGATAGGCGACGTACCAGCCGCGCGGCCCATCGAGCAGCGCCGCCTTCGCCAGCAGCAGCCACGCTAAGCGCAGCAGTCCGGCTCCGCCGGCAACCACCAGGGCGCCCAACGAGCCGTGCATCTGCTGCGCCTCGAGCGTCGTGTAGCGATCGTACTTCGCGCGATACGCGGCCGCGTCGGGATAGGAATAGTGCAGCAGCGTTCCGGCGAGCTCGCTCGTCGGGCCGTCGCAGGTCCAGGCCTCGTGAATCGGCGCCTCCCCGGCGGCGGCAGGCCGCGCGGCGAGCCTGACGCGATCCGGGCGAAAGAGCCGCACCAGCGGTTCGTTGCTCCAGATGCGCATCGGGTGGCCGCAGAAGTAGGTCGTGCGGCGCACGACGTACGCGTCGAGGCTCTCCGGCGCGCCGCAGATTGCATCGCGCAGCAGATCGTCGAGCGCCTCGTCGGCATCGATCATCAGAACCCACGGCGTCTCGACCTGCTCGAGCGCAAAGCGCCGTGCGTCGACGAAATCCGTCCAGTCCCGCTCGACGACGGTCGCACCGGCGCTGCGGGCAAACTGCACCGTATGATCGCGCGAACGCGCATCGAGTACGAGGATCCGGATTCCGCGCGGCAGGCTCGTTAAAGCACGCGGCAGGTTGCGCTCTTCGTCGCGCGTCAGGACGACGGCGGTGATTAGGCCTGGGTCCAGGCTGCCGCCTCGCGCACGCTCGTGCGACCGTCGATTCGCTCTTGATGCGCCAGTGATGCGGCGATGAAGTCGCGATAGAGCGGCGCCGGCCGATTCGGCCGCGACTTGAACTCAGGGTGAGCCTGCGTCGCGACGAACCACGGATGCATCTCCGTGGGAAGCTCGATGACTTCGACGAGCCGCGTCTTATCGACGAAGTGATGTCCCGAAAAGCGCATGCCGTGCTCTTCGAAGATCGGCCGGTAGCGATTGTTGAACTCGTAGCGATGGCGGTGGCGCTCGCTGATCTCGAGCTCGCCGTAGGCGCGCGCCGCCAGGCTCCCCTCTTCGAGCGTACACGCATAGGTCCCCAGCCGCATCGTGCCGCCGTACATCTCGAGATTGCGCTGGTCGGGCATGAAGTCGATCACCGGATCGGGGCTGGTCTCGTCGACTTCGCTGGTATTCGCATCCGGAAGCCCGCACACGTTGCGCGCGAACTCCACGCAGGCGAGCTGCATGCCGTAGCAGATTCCCAGAAACGGAATCTTGCGCTGGCGAACGTACTCGATGGCGCGCAGCTTGCCCTTAACGCCGCGCGCGCCGAAACCGGGTGCGACCACGACGCCGTGCGCGCCCCGCAGCGCGTCGACCCCCTCGTTCTCGATCAGCTCCGAGTCGATTCGCCTGATCTCGACGGCAGCGTGATAGAAGACGCCCGAGTGTGCCAGCGACTCGTTGATCGAAATGTACGCGTCTTTGAGTTCGACGTACTTTCCGACGAGTGCGATCGTCACGCGGCGCTCGGGATGCAGCAGGCGCTCGGCGATGCCCACCCAGTCGTCGAGCATCGGGCGCGACGGCGGCAAATTCAGCTTGCGAATCGCGGCCTGCGCCAATCCCTCGGCTTCCAGATTGAGCGGGACTTGGTAGATCGTCTTGGCGTCGACGTTCTGCACGACGGCGCCCGGCGGGACGTCGCAGAAAAGCGCGATCTTCTCTTTGAGCTCGAGCGGCATCGGCAGCGCGGCTTGGGTACGGCAGACGATCGCGTCGGGCGAGATCCCGATTCCCCGCAGCTCGCGGACCGAGTGCTGCGTCGGCTTGGTCTTCAGTTCGTCGGCGGCTCCCAAATGCGGCACGAGCGTCAAATGCACGTACATCACGTTCTCATCGCCGACGTCGTAGCGCATCTGACGGATCGCTTCGAGAAACGGGAGCGACTCGATGTCGCCGACGGTGCCGCCGACTTCGACGATGCAGACCTCCGCGCGGCTCGCTTCGGCGACGCGCTTGACGTGCGCCTTGATTTCGTTGGTAATATGCGGGATGACCTGGACGGTCGCGCCGAGGTAGTCGCCGCGCCGTTCTTTTTCGATCACCGAGTTGTAGACTTGACCCGTCGTGACGTTGTTCGCGCGCTGCAGATTCTCATCGATGAAGCGCTCGTAGTGGCCGAGATCGAGGTCGGTCTCCGCTCCGTCTTCGGTCACGAAGACCTCGCCGTGCTGGTACGGATTCATCGTGCCAGCGTCGACGTTGATATACGGGTCGAGTTTTTGGATCGAAACGCTGAAGCCGCGCGACTTGAGCAGACGTCCGAGCGAGGCAGCCGTGATGCCTTTGCCGAGCGAACTCACGACGCCCCCGGTGAAGAATATATACTTCGCCATCTCGGGCGGTTGTCGTTCGCTGGGGACTGCCGCAGACCCTCGGCTGCCGCCGCCCCGGGCAGCTAATCCGTCAGCCGCTCGGCCTGGACGTAGCGGTCGAGGCCCGCATAGTCGCGGTGCACCGAGATCGCGAAGCCGGGAAGTGCAGCACGGACGAGTTCACTCAATCCGCCGATCGTCGGGGGCGCGCCCTCGAGCAGTACGAGCGCCCGCGCGTTGAGCATCGCCGCGAGGTCGGCCAGCAGCCGGCGGTAGTAGACGAGGCCGTCAGCGCCGCCGTCGAGCGCGACCATCGGCTCGAACGCGACCGGGTCCGGGGGCTGCGGAACGTCCGGCGTTGGAATGTACGGTAAGTTCGCCAGCACGACGCCGAACGACGAGTGCTTCACGGGCTCAGCCAGATCGCCGTGATGGAAGCGGCAGCGCTCCGCCACCTCGAGGCGCGCGGCATTGGTTCTCGCGACGTCGAGCGCCGCGACCGAGATGTCCGTCGCGTCGACCCGGGCGTTCGTCCGCGCGGCGATCGTGCAGGCGATTGCGCCGCAGCCGGTACCGACGTCGAGCACGGCAGCGGGCGTTTCGCCGATGAACGCAATCGCTTCGTCGATGAGATGCTCGGTCTCGGGTCGAGGAATCAGGACGTTCTCGTTGACGACGAACTCGCGACCGTAAAATCCTGCCGACCGCACGAGGTACGCCGCCGGGGCGCCGGTATCGCGGCGATCGCAAAGGGCCCGGAACTCGGCTTCGGACTCGGGGGAGAGCGCCGTCTCGCCGTAGGCGGCGATCCACGCGCGCGTTCGCCCGAGCGTATACTCGAGCAAGAGCAGCGCGTCGGCCCGTGCCGATTCACGCGCGCGCAGACGCGCCGTCGCGTCGCACAGCGCGCCGGCGACGGTGGTCACACGCGTTCGCCGGCGAGCCGGCGGGCCTGCTCGTCGGCTAAAAGTTCCTCGGCAATGCGTCCGAGATCGCCGTCGACGATACCGCGGATGTTGCCGTAGCTGCGGTTGATCCGATGGTCCGTCACGCGATCTTGTGGGTAGTTGTAGGTTCGAATCTTCTCCGAACGCTCGCCGCTGCCGACCTGCGAGCGGCGCAGCGAATCCGTCGCCTCTTCCTGTTCCCGGCGTTTCCGGTCAAAGAGCGTCGCGCGCAGCATCTGCATTGCCCGCTCGCGATTCTGCTGCTGGGAGCGTTCCTGCTGCGAGGCGACGATGATGCCGCTGGGAAGGTGCGTGATGCGGATCGCCGATTCCGTCTTGTTGACGTGCTGGCCGCCGGCGCCCGAGGCTTTATAGGTATCGACCTGCAGGTCGGACGGCCGGATTTCGATCTCGCCGTCGTCGTCTTCGACCTGCGGCAGCACCGCGACCGTCGCGGTGCTCGTATGAATGCGCCCTTGCGCTTCGGTCGCCGGAACGCGCTGCACGCGGTGAACGCCCGATTCATGCTTGAGCAAACGATACGGCCGATCGCCTTTGACGGCAAAGACGATCTCCTTGTAGCCGCCGGCTTCGCTGAGGCTCTCCGAAACGAGTTCGACCCGGGAGCCCACCGTCTCGGCAAAGCGCATGTACATGCGCGCCAGGTCGCCGGCGAAGATCGCCGCTTCGTCGCCGCCGGTGCCGGCGCGGATCTCGACAAAGACGTCCTTGGAATCGTTCGGATCGCGCGGAACCATCAGCGCCGCGAGATCCGTCTCGAGCTGCGCGCCGCGCTCTTGCAGCGCGCGGTTCTCCGCCTGCGCGAGTTCGCGCAGCTCGCCATCTTCATGGCGAGCCAACTCCTCGTTCGCGGCGATTTCCGCGCGCAACTCAACGAGCCGGCGAAAAGTCTGCACCGGCGCTTCGAGCTGCGCGCGCTCTTTTACAAGCGCGGTATAGCGCGTTTGGTCGAAGGTTCCCGAAGGATTAGCGAGTGCCGCTTCGATTTCGTCGAACCGGCGCGCCATCGTGTCGAGGCGCTCGGACAGCGCGTCAGTTTGCGGCGCCGTTAGACTGAAGCAGCGGCCTTCTTCGCATCGCGAGCGGCCTGGCGGGCTGCAGCCTCCTCTTGCTTCTTGCGGGCGGCGGCGGTGCGCTGGTTGAATTTATCGACGCGGCCGGCCGTGTCGACCAGCTTCTGCTGGCCGGTAAAGAGCGGATGGCACGCGGCGCAAATCTCGACGGCGATTTCGGGAATCGTCGAACCGGTGGTAAAAGTATTGCCGCAAGCACAGTGCACGCGCGCCTCGGGAAACCACTTGGGATGAATCTTACTCTTCACAGCCTTAGCATTATATCAGAGGTGGCAAGCATGGGCAGGGCCCGGAGGAGGCTTGCCCGCGCCCCCAAAAGCTTTAACACGTGAAGTCCACTTCGTTCGTCGTCGTTGCAGGCAGCGCGCTGCTTGCGCTTGCTGGTTTTGCCGGAACTCCCCGTGGGCTGGTGGCCGTTGCCGCCACTCCGCCCCCATCGCCGCCGCCGATCAACGGAGCGGTCACTCCGCCGCCGCCAGCCGTGGACACCCCCTCGAACCTGCCGACTCCCTCGGCGGCCTTCCCCATGGGCGGAAGCGCACCAAAGCCGGCCGCGTCGGGCACTCCGAGCCCGCCGCCGGCCTCTGCGCGGCGCGGACTCGACGGCGTCTGGGAAGTGGCGATCCAGCATTCCAACACCACCGATTACACCCACCTTTACATCAAACAGCAGGGTGACCAACTGAGCGGCACCTATCTCGATTCCAAGAACAAGAAGTATCCGCTCGTCGGAACGATCGAGGGCCAAAATGTCCGCTTGATCGTGACGATGCCCGGCGGCACGACGATCCTCGCCGAAGCCAAGCTCGACGGAATGACCGATATGGTCGGCATTCTTTCGATGGCCGGCGGCGATACCGCGTTCACCGCCTCCTACCGCCCCAAAGAAAAGTGGATCGAGAACGTCAATGCCGCACCGGGCGGCATCTCGCAGCCGGGAGGCTACACGCCGCCGTAGCGGCCGTATTGTTCGGGCCGGCTGAGTTCCGACTCGGACACATTTCGTCGGGCCACATCCGTGTGGCCCTCCTATTCGTCTGCCTCGCGCCTCCCGCATCCGTGCTCCGGCGCTCGGTCAGACAGTCCTCATCGGAACTCAGCCGCTCCGAACAATACTCAAAAGCGTCTTAGACCCGGCCGGCGCTTTATACGCAGCGGGTGCTATTCGATGAATTGGGCCTTGACGGCGGCGAAGGTCGCTTGTTTCCCTGAAGCGTCGAGTCCCTGCGCTGGTTCTTCTACCGTGCCCATGATGCGAACGGCCTGCCCTTTATTGAGCGATACCGTGTCGTCGTAGTCGACGAGAATGATCGCCGGGACGGGATCGCCTCTTTGCGCGCATTGCGCGTTGAAGGAATTCTCGTCGATGATCGACGCCACGGTACACGCAATGGCAACGCTGTCGCCGACATACTTCGATTTATCGCGCGCGATCATCGGCCCCGAGATCGATTTATCCGCGCTGGCTAAAAACTGTTGCTCGTCGTACTGGCGTCCCTGCGCCGCGCTCGTCGCGCTGGGGCTGGAAGTCGCTACCGAAGCGGCGTCGTTCGAGGACGAGGGCGATCGGCTGCACGTCGCCAGCGCCCACACGATAGCGACGGCCACCACGACCATCACGAGACAGCCCCCGCAACCCCACCGAAGATTCGGCGTCGCGGGCGGGCGCTGCGGCGGGGTATCCTGCTCTACGAAGGTTGCTCCGCAAGACGGCGCTCGACATACGGAACGAGGCCGCCCGCATCGATGAGCGCGCGCATGAATGGCGGAAACTCGGCGGCTTGATAGGTCGTGCCCTTGGTGACGTTGCGCACGACGCCGCTCGCGGGCTCGAGTTCGATTTCGTCGCCCATCTCGATTCCGTCGACCGCTTCGGCCGATTCGAAGATCGGCAGGCCGATGTTGAGTGCGTTGCGGTAAAAGATGCGCGCGAAGCTCTTGGCGATGACGGCGGATGTGCCCGACCCCTTGATCGCGATCGGCGCGACTTCGCGGCTTGACCCGCAGCCGAAGTTCGTGTCGGCCACGATGATGTCGCCCGGCTTCATCCTGGCGGTATACTCCGGATCGAGTCCTTCGAGCGCGTGTTTGCCGAGCTCGGCCTGATCGACGATGTTACAGTACTTGCCGGGGATGATGACGTCGGTATCGACGTTCTTACCGTACTTGTGCGCGTGCCCGCGCAGACTCTCTTCCACGTTAGACTCCTGCCAGCTCGAGGACGCGAGGATCGGTTATTCGGCCGGTCAGCGCCGAGGCGGCGCAGGTTGCCGGTGAAGCGAGGTAGATCTCGGCCTTGGGCGAGCCCATGCGGCCGACGTAGTTGCGGTTGGTCGTCGAAATCGCGCGCTCGTTATCGCCGAGCGTTCCCATGTGGCCGCCGAAGCAGGCGCCGCAGCCGGGCGTGTTTACCGCGCAGCCCGCGGCCGCTAGCGTCGTCAGGATGCCTTCCTCTGCGGCCTTCATCCAAACTTTCTGCGACCCCGGATTGACGATCACGCGAAGGCTCGAGGCGATCTGTTTGCCTTCGAGGATCTTGGCGACGATACGCAGGTCTTCGATGTAGCCGTTCGTGCACGAGCCGATGAAGACTTGATCTACCGGGAGCGTATCGCGCGTCACCTCGGAGATCGGGTGCACGTTGTCGGGCGTGTGCGGACACGCGACCTGCGGCTCCATGCCGGCGATGTCGATCGCGATCGTGCGCTCGTAGACGGCGTCGAGATCCGCTCGCTCGAGCATGAAGGGACGATTGGTGCGCTCTTCGACGTAGGCAAGCGTCTTCTGGTCGGCGTGGAAGATGCCGTTCTTTGCGCCGGCCTCGATCGCCATGTTTGCCATCGTGATCCGTCCGGTGATCGAGAGCTGGTCGACGGTCGTTCCGTGGTACTCGAGGGCGCGGTAGGTGCCACCGTCGATGCCCAGTTCGCCGACGGTTCGCAGCATGATGTCTTTCGCGTAGACCATCGGGCCGGGCGTCCCGCTGTAGACGAGCTTGATCGAAGCCGGAACCTTCAGCCACACTTCGCCGAGGAGGAACGCGGCCGCAATATCCGTCGATCCCATTCCGGTTGCGAACGCGCCGAATGCGCCGTACGTGCAGGTGTGCGAATCGCCGCCGACGATCAGCTCGCCGGGCGCGACCAAACCTTCTTCGGGTAAAACGACGTGCTCGATGCCGCCGCGGCCGACGTCGAAGAAGTGCTCGATCTTCTGCTCGGCGGCAAACTCTTTCATGAGCTTCGCAAGGCTCGCCGACTGCGCGTCCTTTGCGGGCACGAAGTGGTCGGCGACGAGCGCAATTCTGGCGGGGTCGAAGACTCGGCCCGCGCCTTTTATGCCGCGCATCACCTTGATCGCAACCGCCGCGGAGAGCTCGTTTGCCAGTACGAGATCGACCTTCGCGTTGATGATCTGGCCGGGTTCGACGCGTTCGAGCCCCGAGTGCCGCGCGAGAATTTTTTCGGTGAGTGTCATGCCCATGATAAGAGGATTATAAGGCGAAGTAGGCGTTGAGACCTTTGAAATGCAGCACGAGCGAGAATTCGGCTTTGCAACGCGCGCGATTCACGCCGGGGCGGCGCCCGACCCGGCCACCGGATCGCGTGCCGCCCCGATCTATCAGACCGCTTCCTTTGTCTTCGGATCTACCGAGCAGGCCGCGGAGCTTTTTGCACTGCGCAGTTACGGGCACATCTACAGCCGCATCAGCAATCCAACGGTCGCCGCGTTCGAGGAGCGCATGGCCAGCCTGGAGGGCGGCCTCGGCGCGATCGCTTTCTCGAGCGGCTTGGCGGCGCAGCTCTGCACGGTGTTGACGCTCGCGCAGGCGGGCGACCATCTAGTCTGCACGCAGAACGTCTACGGCGGGACGGTTACCCAGCTCAGCGTGACCGTCAAGCGCATGGGCATTGAGACGACTTTTGTCTCGGCCGAGGATCTCGATGCGGTTCGCGCGGCGATCCGCCCCGAAACCAAGCTGCTCTTCGTCGAGACGGTCGGCAACCCGTCGGGCGTCGTCGCCGATCTGCACGCCTTCGCAGAGGTCGCGCACGAGGCCGGGATCCCGCTGGTGGTCGACAACACGTTTGCGACGCCGTATCTCTGCCGCCCGATCGATCTCGGCGCCGACGTCGTCCTTCACTCCGCAACCAAGTTCATCAACGGACACGGCACCGCGATCGGCGGCGTGCTGGTCGAGTCCGGGAAGTTCCCCTGGGAAAACGGCCGCTTTCCGCTGCTTTCGACCCCCAGCCTGGGATATCACGGCAAGGTTTTTACGGAGACGTTCGGCGAGTACGCGTTTCTAATGCGCGCACGCGCGGAAGTCTCGCGCGACGTCGGCGCAGCGATGTCGCCGATGGAGGCGTGGCTGATGCTCATCGGTCTCGAAACGCTCGAGCTGCGAATGCGACGCCACGTCAGCAATGCGCGCGCGGTCGCGGCGTTCTTGCGGGAACGCCCCGAGGTCGCGTGGATCCGCGAACCGCAGATCGGCTCGATCTTCACCTTTGGCCTCAAGGGCGGGCGTGAGGCCGGGCGGCGCTTCATCGACGCGCTCGAGCTCTGGAGTCACCTAGCCAACGTCGGCGATGCCAAAAGCCTCGTCATTGCGCCGGCTTCGACGACTCACTCGCAGCTCTCCGACGAGGAGCTCCGCAAAGCGGGCGTCGAGCCCGAGAGCATCCGCCTCTCGGTCGGACTCGAAGAGGTCGACGATCTCGTGTGGGATCTGGATAACGGGTTGCGCGCCTCGCAATGATTCTAACGACGCCGTCCCAGCGACGCGACCTGCTCGCGAAGACCGCGACGATTGCGATGGTCGGTGCTTCGAACGATCCGCTTCGCCCCAGCTATACCGTCTTCTCGTACCTGCGGACGCAGACTCCGTATGTCGTAACGCCGATCAACCCGACGCTCGCCGAAATCGACGGCGTCGCGGCCTTTCCCTCGCTGCAGGCCTACGCCGCGGCGCGCGGCGCGCCCGATCTCGTCGACGTCTTCCGGCGGCCGAGCGAACTGGTCGCCATCGTGCGAGAGGCGATCGCCATCGAAGCTGCGGCGATCTGGTTTCAGTACGGCGTCATCAACGACGAGGCCATCGCGCTCGCCGACGGCGCCGGGATGAGCGTTGTCGTCGACCGCTGCATCAAGGTCGAACAGGCGCGTTTCCGCGGCGGCCTTTCCACCAGCGGGCTCAACAGCGGCCTGATTACCTCCCGAAGGAGAGCGGTCTAAGGTCTTCGGCGTCGAGCGAGCAGCCGCGCGGCTCCGCTCCGAGGGTGCGTCCAAGCAGCGTGAACCCGTCGTCACCCGCGACCCCGAGATCTTCGGTTTGAATCGCGATGCACGACGCGCGATTTGCGAGATCGACGTGAATGAGCGAGCCGATCTCGCCCTTGCGCAGCGTGCGGCGATCGGGGCCGACGACGCGCGCGCGAAGCCACGGCGGCGAAGACTTGCGGCGCGTCGCCGCATCGCTGCGCGCAAGCGCATCGTAATGCTGAGAGGTGAGCTCGGTCATGCCGTACTCGGCAACGATCTGCTCGCTGCCGACGCCAAGCCGCTCGCCGGTCCGGCGGTATAGATCGTCTCGTGAAAGCGCGCGGGAGCGTCCTTTAAAGCCGCCGGTCTCCATCACGCGTGATCCCTCTGGCAGGCGAACGCGCAGATTCGCAGCCTCCAATGCTTCGAGCAGATGGACCAGTGCGAAGGCGGTTGCGGCGAGACAGACCGGACGATTTTGCGTGACGGCCTCCTCAAGATCGTGCCGCAACGGATCGAAGAGCAGTTGGCCGCCCCGCAGATACCAGCCGGTTCTCCCGTCGCCGCGCGTCTGCGCAACGCGCGCCATCATGTATCCGAGCGAGGAGTGCGGCGAGTCTTGCGGGTTCGGCACGAGGTTGAGGTAGCGCAGCGCGGCACCGTCGTGCAGCACGAAGCGATCGAAGCCGGCGAGCAAGGCAGCGTCGTAGAGTGCGGAGCTTTCGAGGTAGTGCCGCCCGCTGCGCCCCTCGGTTGTGCCGCTCGTCTCGAAGACGAGCGCGGCGTTCGCGGGGTCAAACGTCGTAATCGCGGCCTCTTTGAACGCTGGGGCCGGCACCGCCGGTATTCCTTCCCACGACGACGGCAGCGAATCGAGCGTGACCCCGAGCCGCTCGCAATACCGCGCGTAGCGCCGGTTATAGCGCAGTTGGTGCGCGAAGATGCGCAGTGCTAAATTGTCGAAAGCGCGCTCCTCGAGCTCCTCGCCTCGCTCGTGCCATGCCGCGATGGCTGCGAGGAGTTCGGAATCAAGTGCGCGCGCTTCCGCTTTGTAGTTCATGGGTTTTGGTCACCCGTCGACACCCTTCGACAGCCCTTCAACAGGCGCAGGGTGACACGTTCGACGCGTCGCCGCGGCTAAGTGACGATTTCGATGAGCGAGAGCTCGGCGGCGTCGCCTTGCCGGACTCGCGTCTTCGTGATTCGGGTATAGCCTCCGGTTCGGCCCTTGAGCGCCGGTGCGATCTGCTCGACCAGCTTCTTGACGACCGCCGGTTCGGTGAGATACTCGGCGATTTGCCGCCGTGCCGGGAGATCGCCGGCCATTGCCGTCGTGATCAAACGCTCGGCGATACGGCTGATCTCCTTGGCTTTGGTCGAGGTCGTCTCGATCTTTTCGTGTTTGAAGAGCGACGTCGCGAGGTTGCGCAGCAGGGCCTTGCGATGACCGTCGGTGCGGGAGAGTCGTTTATAGGCGATCGAATGCGGCATGTGGTTTCACGACGCTACGCTTGGCGCAGCATCAGCCCCCTCTCAG
Organism: Candidatus Cybelea sp.; assembly: GCA_036489315.1. Lineage (NCBI taxonomy): Bacteria > Bacillati > Vulcanimicrobiota > Vulcanimicrobiia > Vulcanimicrobiales > Vulcanimicrobiaceae > Candidatus Cybelea > Candidatus Cybelea sp. The sequence goes on along the minus strand of DASXFZ010000013.1, from coordinate 69,205 downwards.
CAAGAACCTGTTTGATCTCATCGAGCGACTTCTTACCGAAGTTGCGCATCTTCATGATCTCGTCTTCGGTCAGATCGAGCAGCTCGGATACCTTCGAGATACCCGCGCGCTTGAGACAGTTGAACGAACGCACCGAGAGGTTGAGCGTCTCGACCGGAACATCCCACTCGTTCGGGGGCGCCTCCGGCAACGGCTCGGCGCGATTGTTGAACGAGACGAAGAGATCGAGCTGCTCCTGCATGATCTGGGCCGCCTGCGAGAGCGACTCGTCGGGCGTGATCGAGCCGTTGGTCTCGACTTCGACCGTCAGACGGTCGAAATCGACGCTCTGTCCGACGCGCGTGTCGTCGACCGTGAAGTTCACCTTGCGGATCGGCGAGAAGATCGAATCCAGCGGAATCAGGCCGATCATGTGCTCGACGTTGCGCTGGCGATCGGCCATCACGTAGCCGCGGCCTTTCTCGACGCCGATCTCCATCGTGAGCTTCGCGTCCTTCGACGAGAGGCTGCAGAGCCGGTAGCCCGGATCGAGAATCTCGACGTCGGCATCGGGAACGATGTCGCCGGCGGTCACTTCGCGGGCTCCGCTGACCGAGAGCGTCAGCACCTTCGGTTCTTCGCTGTTGAGCTTGACCGGGAGGCCCTTGAGATTGAGCATCAGAGCAATCGTATCTTCGACCATCCCCGGGATCGTCGAGAACTCGTGGAGCACGCCGTCGATCTTCATGTACGTGACGGCGGCGCCCGGAATCGAGCTCAGCAGAACGCGACGCAGCGCGTTGCCGAGCGTGATTCCAAAACCCCGCTCGAGCGGCTCGATAACGAACTTGGCATAGTTGTCGCGACGCTCGCGAACTTCGATGGCTGCGCCAACCGGCGTTTCCAGCATGGTCATGGTCTGTTTTTCGGTTTCCTTTGCACTGCTTACGTTATCCGCGCGCCGTCCTCGACGGCGTACGATCGTACGCCTAGCAGCAGAGTTGTGGTTTTTAGGTTATCGCGAATAATATTCGACGATGAGCTGCTCGTCGACCGGCGTGTCGATTTGCTCGCGCGGCGGCCCCTGCAGCAGCACTTTGGCCGTCTTCTCCTGATCGTTCCACTCGAGCCACTCGGGAGGCCGGCGGCTCTGGGCGATCTCGAGATTCGATTCGAAGACCGGCGACTTCATACTCGCCGGAGCGACCGAGATGACGTCGCCCGCGCGGACGACGTACGACGGAATGTTGACGATCTTTCCGTTGATGCGGAAATGCCGGTGGGTGATCAGCTGGCGAGCCTGCGCGCGGCTCGTCGCCAAATTCAAGCGGTAGACGACGTTGTCGAAGCGGCGTTCGAGCAGCTGCAGGAACGTGCGGCCGGTCTGACCAGGCACACTTGCCGCTTCGCGGAAGTAGTTCTCGAACTGGGTTTCGTGAACGCCGTAGTAGCGGCGCATCTTCTGCTTCTCGCGCAGCTGGCGGCCGTATTCCGAAACCTTCGTTCGGGACTTGCCGGTCGTCTTCTGGCCGGGGGCGGTGCCGCGCCGCTCGACCGCGCAGTTGCGGGAGAGGCAGCGGTCGCCTTTTAGAAACAGCTTGATCTTTTCGCCGGTCTTGCTCGCGGCCGTCTCGCGACGGCAGAGGCGGCAGACGGGGCCGGTATAACGCGACATCCCGCTCCTTACACCCGGCGCCGCTTCGGCGGACGGCAACCGTTATAGGGAATCGGCGTAACGTCTTTGATCATGGTGATCTCGAGCCCGGCGGCCTGCAGCGAGCGAATCGCCGCCTCGCGTCCGGCGCCCGGTCCCTTAACGAGCACCTCGGTCGACTTCATGCCATGCTCCATCGCCTTGCGGGCGGCGGCTTCGGCCGCCATCTGGGCGGCGAACGGCGTCGACTTCTTTGAACCCTTGAATCCGAGATTTCCGGCGGATGCCCACGAGATGACGCCGCCGTGTGGGTCGCTGATCGTTACGATCGTGTTGTTGAACGAGGCGTGGACGTGCGCGACGCCCGCCAGGACGTTTTTGACCTCGCGTTTCCGCCGTGTCTTCGTTTGCTTTTTGGCAGCCAAAGTCTCTCCCGATTTGGACGTGGTGCTTCCCCGGCGCCCTAAAGGCGCCAAGAAGGTATCTTACCTTAGGCGGCGTGGCCCGGTCAATGACGTGACCGGGGGTGACGCGCGGGTTCCCGCACAAGGTGGGGGCCCGGCCATTTCGGCCGAGCCCCGCTTCACTGTCAGGATGGCGCGGGCTGACCCCGCATGGTCGCTTGCTTAACTACGGATAGAGCAACCGGAAGCCCAAGCCGGCGAACGGGCCGTTGTAGCTTCGGCTGACCGGAGCGTTCTGTTTATTGCTCCACTGGTCGCCCATCCAACCCGCTTCCACGAAGATCGGGCTGTTGCCGATAACGTAGTTGACCCCGATCTGGTACTTCAAAAGATTGTACTGCAGATCGTAGGATTGCGGATTGATCGGAGCGCTCGCAACGTTCGTGTACGTCCCCTTGATGTTCGGATAGTACCACGCACTGCCGAAGACGGAAAAAGCGTGATTGAGATCGGGCAGTTTCTCAACGCCGAAGCCGACACCGTTCATGGTCGGGTAGCCGTAGTTCGTCGAGACCCACATGTACCCAACGCCGACGTAGACGCGCGGATTGAGCACTCGCACCGCGAGCCGGGCATCGACGTCCTGATCGTTGAGCTGCGTGTTGGTAAGAACCGGCGAGTTCCCTTGACCGCCGATCGTCGTCACGAAGCACTGCGCTGAGAACGATGCCGCAGCAGCGCTGCCGTTGCAGTTGTGCGGATACTGCCAGCGCTCGTAGGATCCCTCAGCCATGAAGGGGATGCTGCCGAGCGAGAATTCGCCCGCGCCGCGAACTGCGAACGAACTCGTACCGGTGTTGCCGGGACTGAACTCGTTGTACACTTTCGGCGAGAAGACGTAATCACCGGCGACGAAGAACTCGCCGGCAAGCGGCTTCGGCGTCGGCGGCGGGGGCGGCGGCGGAGCGGCCGACGGCGGCGGCGGAGCCGGGCTCGGCGGCGGCGTCGCGGGAATATATCGCACGACGACCAGACGGCGATCCGGAACCCACTGCACGTAGGCGCCCATGCCTTCAGAAATTACACGAACCGGAACGACGACGACGCCCTGATAGACCATCGGGGGGACGTCGAGCGGACGCGATTCACCATTGATGACGACCTCCGGCTTGCCGACGGTCACCTTGACCTCGGCGCCGGGTTTTGTAACGGTCGCCGTTTTGCTACCAGCATCCCAAGAGACGGTAGCGCCCATTTGCTCGAACATCGAGCGCAGCGGAATCAAGAGAGTTCCGTTACGCACGAGTGCACCGAGTACGCGACCTTGTTTGAGAAGGTCGGGCTTTGTGTAGACGTGGTGGTCGTTGAAAAGTATCGGAATTTGTCCGGACGGCGGACTGCCAAAATCCGCCGGCGGAGCTGCCCCGGCTTGCGCGACGCCGTTTCCATTGTTTCCTTGCGACGCGGGTGACGGAGCAGCAACCGCACTCAACCCACAGCATGCAATGATGAGCGCTGCGAGTATTCCGGTGCTGATTCGTTTCACGAGATCCTCCTTAAGTTGAAAGTCCAATGCCGGCGAGCTCCCGCTTCCGCCGGCCTAGTAGCCCGATTGTGCGTTTTTGCCCCGTGATATTCCTGAGTAAACGTTAATCACACTAGCGAGCCCTTGCACGCCGTAAATAAAGGCGCCGGCTGCAATCTTGCAGCCGGCGCCTATTCTAGGCTATGCCGGATTCGACTCTGTTCGTTAGAACGGGATTAGGAAGCCGAGACCGACATATGGACCGTTGAAGCTTTCCGAGATCGGAGCGTTGTTCTTGTTGGCCCAGTTTTCGCCGGCCCAACCAGCATCGAGGTAGACGTTCGGTACGAACGCCCAGCCGATTCCGACCTGGTACTTCAGTACGTTGTAACCGATGCCGAACGACGTGCTCGCCGGACTTTCGTTAGCTGCCGTCGTGTACGTTCCGTTGACGTTCGGATAGTAGTAGACCGATCCGTAGTACTGGAACGCGTGACCGAAGTCGGGGAGTTTCTCAAGACCGAACCCGACGGCGTTCTCGTTGGGATAGCCGTAGTTGTTCGAACCCCACATGTAACCGACCGCGATGTAAACGTGCGGATCGAGGATCTTGTAACCCAAGCGCACGTCGACGTCACGATTGGTCGCCGTGAATGCCGGCACGTATGCCGATCCACGGCCGCCGACGGTCGTCACGAAGCATTGCGGAGCGTTGCCGATCGATGCCGTCGAAGGCGGCACGCCGCAGTTATGCGGGTACTGCCAGTTCTTATAGTCGACCTCGAGCATGAACGGCAGGCCCAGACCATTGAACTCCACACCGCCGCGCGCGGTAAACGAGCCGTTGCCTTGGTTTCCGGGCGCGAACTGGTTGTAGACCTTCGGTGAGATGAGATAGTCGCCCGCGACCCAGAATAGGTTCGGGGGTTTCTTCGCAACCGGCGGCGGCGGCGGCGGCGGCGGTGGTGCGGGCGGCGGAGGTGCCGGACTCGGCGGCGGCGTCGCCGGAATATACCGAACGACGACCAAACGCTTGTCGGGAACCCACTGCACGTACGCGCCCATGCCTTCAGAGATTACGCGGACCGGCACGAGCACGGAGCCCTGGTAGAGCATCGGCGGTACGTCCAACGGGCGCGATTCGCCGTTGATGATGACTTCCGGTTTACCTACCGTTACCTTTACCTCGGCTCCAGGCTTGCTGACCGTCGCAGTCTTGCTGCCCGCATCGTACGAAACGGTCGCGCCCATCTGCTCGAACATCGAGCGCAATGGAATCAGGATCGTTCCGCCCTTGACGAGCGCCGCGAGAACGCGGCCTTGCTTGAGGACGTCAGGTTTACTGTAGACGTGATGATCGTTATAGAGAATGGGAATCTGGCCCGACGGCGGACTTCCGAAATCAGCCGGCGGAGGGCCTCCCGCCTGCGCAACGCCGTTTCCATTGTTTCCTAGCGTCGACGCGATCGCTGGGACAGCTACCGCGTTCAACCCGAAAAGCGTTGCTATCAACGCCGCGAGCACGCCGGAGCTCAGTCGTTTCACGAATATGCCTCCTTAGAAAGAACACTCTGGTAAGGCGCTTCCTTACCAGTTCATACTTGTCGAGCGACCGGACTTCCGGCGCCCGTACAAGCACACGATACGCGTTCTTGCTCAATTTCGCAACTTCGGAAGCCGCCAGAGCCACGCCGCCCCGACCAAAGTCTCAAGAAGCGCCAGGCCGAAAGCCAGCCTGGGAGCCGAGTGGCTGCCGCTCTGGCGAAGCCCCGCAAGGACCGCCGTCGTAAGCGCCGGAGCGACGATCTGCGGCACGACTATCGCGAGATTCCAGATGCCCATCGCTGCGGCCATCGCCCCTCTCGGCAACAGGCGGCAGGCAATCGCCCAATCGGCAACCAGAAAGGCGCCCCACCCGAGCCCAGCCACGATCGTGGCCGCACCGATGCCGGCCATTCCCGACGATGCGATGAAGATCCCGAGCGCGCAGATGAACGCCGCCGCGCCCGCCGTTGCCACGATCCGTTTATCGAGGCGATCGCTCGGCCGGGCCGCCAACGCCGCGCCCGCCGCGCCGACGAGCGTAAAACTCACGATAATGATTCCCGTCTGCATGCGCGCGCCGGCGAGCGTCGAGGGCGCAAGCACGGCGTTCACGTAAAACAGCAGATAGCCCAGCAGCGTGTAAAAACCGACATAGATAAGCGCGCGCGAAATGAAGAGGTCGACGAACGCTTTGGTTATGCGCGGACGCTCCGGCGTCTCTTGCGGTGCCGAGATCAACGGCAGGTCGCGTACGTGCGTGCAGGTTACAAAACACGTTCCCAGGAGCAGCACGTCGAGCGTTGCGGCGAGCCCGCGGGCGCTCGTGATGAAGCTCGCAGCGAGCGCTCCTGCGGCGTTGCCCGCGCTCTGCAGCGCCGCCATCGCCGACGACGCAATTCCGGTGCGTGCGCGTTCGACGAAATCCGGAATGATCGCTTGATAGGGGCCGATGGCGAGATTGAGTGCCGCCTGCAGCACCACGTACGCAACGACCAGCGCGGTGAAGCTCGAGGCGCCGTAAAAGAATGCGATGCCGGCGGCGCCCCCCACCGCGCCCGCGATGTAGAACTCGATGCGCCGGCTCCCCCGGCGGCGCCGCGAATCGGAGAGGAATCCGACGAGTACTTGCGTGACGGCCGCGACGACGGCGCCGATCGTCGCCAGACGCCCGTAGGCGATGAGTGCGTCGCTGCTGACGAGTTCGATCGTGCGCGATTGCAGCGAGATCCCCAGCAGCGCGCCCCATACCGCCTGGATGCCAAGCCAGAAGAGCGCGAGCGATAGCGGGTTAGGCTTGCGCGCAGACATACTCGTACTCGGCGATACCGTCGACATCGAATGCAAGCTCGGGCGCGCAGTTGCGAACTGCACGAGCCGGATAGGCCAGGACGCGCGTCGCCTCCGCCTCGAGATCTGCGATGCGCAGCCGCCCGAAGAGAAAGCGAAGCAGTGCCGGCGGGCTCACGAGCCCGGCCATGCGCCAGGGCTGTTTTCTCGCCTCGAAAAAGCGGCTCGCCGTGTTCGCGATCGGAGCGGACGCGCCGGCGGGAATCGAAAAAATACCGCCGTTGACGACGCGTTCGCCGCCGAGCGTAATCCCGGCGGCCGGCGATCCGGGAAAGCGTGACGCGTAGGCAGCGAACTCGCTTAGGGAGACGGCGATCGCCCCGGGGTCGAGGCGGTCGACGAAATCGCCGACGGCAGCCGCCGTTACGTAGGGCAGATCACTTGTGGCGTAGAGCAGCGCCTCGCCGTCTTCGGGCCAGGCGCGCAACGCACGAAGCAGATTCTGGCTTCCCGAGGGGCTCTCATCGACGATCGCCTCGACCCGTGACGCAAACGACGCGCGGACCTCGGCACCGCCCACGATCGCGATGCGGGTCACGCCGCAGGCGCGCAACGATTCCACGACGCGCTCGAGCATCGTCATGCCGCGCAGATTCGCGAGTGCCTTGACTTGCGTGCCGGCCACCTGCGCGAAGGCCCCGTCGATCCTGCCGCCGGCGGTGATCACCGCTTTCACGGCAGAGCGCTACTTCTTGGCTAGCGTTTTCTTCTTGCCGGCGACGGTCCGCTTCGGACCCTTGCGGGTGCGCGCGTTGGTTTTTGTGCGCTGCCCGCGTACCGGCAGTCCGCGGCGATGGCGCATGCCGCGATAACACCCGATGTCCATCAGGCGCTTGATGTTTCCCTGCACTTCACGGCGCAGGTCGCCCTCGACCCGCAGCTGGAGGGAATCGATCGCATCGCGAAGCTTCTTCTCATCCTCTTCGCTCAGCGCTTTCACGCGGACGTCCGGGTCCACGTGGGCGAACTCCAGCAGCCGGCGCGCCGTCTGCGTGCCGATGCCGTAGATATAGGTCAGCGCAATTTCAACGCGCTTCTCGCGAGGAAGATCGATACCAGCGATACGAGCCATTAAAACCTTTCCTTTATTTTCGTGTCATCCTGAGCCTGTCGAAGGATTATCCTTGAACCTGTTTGTGTTTTGGATTGGCGTCGCAGATCACCCGCACTTTTCCGTGGCGGCGGATGACCTTGCATTTCTCACACATTTTCTTGACCGAGGGTCGTACTTTCATGTTCTTTTTCTTCTACTTATATCGATAGGTTGTTCTGCCGCCTTCGCTTCGCCCAAGCCCTCAAGCCGCGGGCGAATCACGCCAAGGCCTGCGTTAAAGGACGGTACTGCTCGACTGCCGGATCCTCAGCATAGTCGCGCAGGGTAAGAATCTTGGGCCCGTCCTCCGTCACGGCGATCGTGTGTTCGAAGTGCGCTGCGAGTTTACCATCCGCGGTGACAACTGTCCAGCCGTCCCGCAGCACGTTCACCTTCGGGCCTCCCTGAGTGATCATCGGCTCGATGGCCAGGACAAGCCCCGGCCGAAGCTCCATCCCGGTGCCTCGTTCCCCGTAGTTGGGAACCTGAGGCTCCTCGTGCATGGCCCGGCCGACGCCGTGGCCCACCAGCTCGCGCACGACCCCGAAGCCGTGTTTTTCCGCGTGTTCCGCCACGGCGGCCCCAATATCGCCGACGTGGTTGCCGCGCTGCATCTGCCCAATGCCGACCGTCAGGCACTCGCGCGTCACCTCGAGCAGGCGCTGCGCGCCCGCAGAGATGTTGCCGATCCCAATCGTCGCGGCGCTGTCGCTGACGTAGTCCGCCAGCGTCGTCCCGATATCGATCGAGAGCAAGTCCCCGTCGTGCAGCGTGCGCGAACCCGGAATCCCGTGCACGACCTCCTCGTTCACCGAGGCGCAGATCGAGGCGCGAAAACCGTTGTATCCCTTGAACGTCGGGATGCCGCCCGCATTGCGAATCTCGCGCTCGGCGATCTCATCTAACTCGCCGGTCGTCATTCCGGCACGAGCGGTCTTCATCAATTCGGCGAGCACGCGCGCGGTGATCTTGCCGCTGCGCCGCATCAGCTCGATCTCGCGCGGTGACTTGAGACTTACCATCGCGCGCCCGGAGTCTGCGCCGAACCGATCGCCGCCGCGATCTTCTCGGCGACCGATTTCACGCTGGCGAGCGCGTCGACCTCGACGAGCCTGCCGGTCCGACGGTAGTACTCGATCAGCGGCTTGGTCTGCGCGTCGTAAACGTCGAGCCGGGTTGCGACCGTTTCGGGACGATCGTCGTCGCGCTGGATCAGCTCGCCGCCGTCTTCGTCGCAGATGCCCGCACGCTTGGGCGGGTTGGTCAGAACGTTGTAGGTGCGGCCGGTGCGCGGATTCGTCCAGCGCGAGGCAAGCCGTTCGATCAGCACGGCGCGATCCGTCTTGAAGAGCACGGCAGCGTCCAGCGGCCAACGGCGGCGTTCGAGCATTTTGTCGAGCGCTTCCGCTTGTGCGACCGTCCGCGGAAAACCGTCCATCACGAAGCCCGCCGGCATTTTTCGTAACTCGGCTTCGATCATCGCGATCACGAGGTCGTCGGGGACCAGCTCGCCGCGATGCATGTACCCTTCGGCACGGCGGCCCAGCTCGGTTCCATCGGAGACGTTTCGCCGCAGGATGTCACCGGTCGAGATTTGCTCCAACCCAAAGCGTTCGTGAAGAATGCGCGCCTGCGTGCCCTTGCCGGCACCGGGCGGCCCCAAAAAGACGACTCGCACGTAATTCCGCGAGGCCCTACCGCTTGATGAAGCCGCGATAGTCGCGCATCGCCAAACGCGCCTCGATCTGCGTGATCGTGTCGAGCGCCACGCCGACGACGATGAGCAGAGAGGTGGAGCCGAGATAGAAGGTCGTCACCGAAAGGCCGCGCTGCAGCGCACCCGGGAGCACCGCCAGCAAGCCGAGGTAGATCGCCGCCGCCGTCGTGATGCGGGTGAGGATCTTATTCAGATAATCGACGGTCGGCTGGCCGGGGCGAATTCCCGGGATGAAGGCGCCGGTCTTCTTGAGGTTATCCGCGACGTCGCGCGTGTTGAGCACGATGCCGCTATAGAAGAACGTAAAGATGACGACGAGTACGAAGTAGACGATGTTGTAGAGCAGGCCGTTGGGCGTGAACCAGACGTTGAGCCAGGCCGAGAAGGCCTGCAGGCCGTGCTGTAACGCACCCCAGATGCCCGAGGCTGTAATCGTCTGCCCGCGGCCGAACCACGAAAGCGCCTGCTGCGGCAAGAGCAGGATCGAGATCGCGAAGATCATCGAGATGACGCCCGCGTTGTTGAGGCGCAGGGGAATGTACGTCGAGCGCCCCGCGAACATCTTTCGGCCGACGACCCGCCGCGCTTGCTGCACGGGAACGCGCCGCTGCCCCTGATACAGAAAGATGATCGAGATGATGATGACGATCGCGGTCAGGACGTAGAGAACCAAGTTCAGCGTCGACTCTGCCCCCTGGCTCGCCGATGCGTAGGTCTGCGTGACGTACTGCGGATAGCGCAGCACGATACCGATGAAGATGATCAGCGAGACGCCGTTGCCGATGCCTTTATCGCTGATCTGCTCCCCCAGCCACATCAAGAAGAGCGTTCCGCCGACCATCGCGACGATCGCGTAGAGCAGATACCAGATGCTCGTGTCGTAGAAGACGCCGGAGCGCTCCATCGAGATCGCCATGAACGTCGCCTGAACCGCCGCCAGAACGATCGTCAGCCAGCGGGTGTACTGGCTGATCTTCTTACGGCCTTCCTCGCCGCCTTTCTTGGCGAGCTCTTCGAGCTGCGGCATGACGACCGTCATGAGCTGCATGATGATCGACGCGTTGATGTAAGGCGTGATGCCCATCGCGATGATCGAAAGCTTCTGCAGCGCGCCGCCCGAGAGGAAGCCCAGCAGGTTGTAGAAGGCGCCGCTCTGCAGCACCCGCTGCCAGGCTGCCTGATTGACGTTGGGCAGCTGCACGTGGATCATGAAGACGAACCACGCGAAGGCGAAAAAGACGAAGAGGATACGCTGGCGGATCTCCGGTACGAGCACCGCCGCCCGCAGGTTATCGAACACCTAAGTTATTCTTTCGCTCCGTCGGAGATGACGGCTCCTGCAGCCTCGAGCGCTTCGCGCGCACTCCTCGAGAAGAGCACGTCGCGGAAACGCAGTCCGGACGGCAGGCTCGCGGGCGCGCCGCTGCCGAGAATCTTCACGCCGTCCCGTTCGGACTTGAGGACGCCGCGGCTGCGCAGCGATTCCGGGGAGACTTCGACGCTCGGGTCCCATTCCGCCAAACGGCCGAGGTTGACGACCGCGAGACGCGAGCGGAAGTGGCCGTAGTCGCGCGCTTTTTGCGAGTAGCCGCGCTTGTGCGGCAGGCGCCGCGCCCACGCGGTCTGGCCGCCTTCGAACGCCGGCCCCTTGCCGCCGCCCGAGCGAACCGTCTGGCCTTTGCCGCCTTCGCCGCCCGTCTTGACCATGCCCGAACCGTGGCCGCGGCCGATGCGCTGACGTTTCGGCCGGCTTCCGGGTGCCGGCTTGAGGGCTCCAAGCTTGAGAATTTGTTTGTCTGCCATGATCCTATGCCGCGTAGATTTCTTTGACGGTCTTGCCGCGCATCGCCGCGACCTGCTCGACGGTGCGCAGCGACTTCAACGCCGAGACCGTCGCCATGACGACGTTGATCGGGTTGGTCGTCCCCAAGCACTTCGTGAGGATGTCATGGATGCCGGCGAGCTCCAAAACGGCGCGCATCGATCCGCCCGCGATCACACCGGTACCCGGTGCCGCGGGCTTGAGCAGAACCGTGGCCGCACCGACCTCGTGCCGCACTTCGTGCGGAATCGTCTTTTCGACCATCGCGACGGTCACCATGTTCTTGCGAGCCTGCTCGACGGCTTTGCGAATCGCCTCGGGAACTTCGGTGGCTTTGCCGATGGCGTAGCCGACCTTGCCCTTGCGATCGCCGACGACGACCAACGCGCTGAAGCTGAAACGTTTGCCGCCCTTGACGACCTTGGCGACCCGATTGACGCGTACGACCGTCTCATCGATGCCGCTGTTATCTCGATCTCTACCACGATATTGCATTAGAAACTCAACCCCGCTTCACGCGCCGCATCGGCGAGCGCGCGCACCCGGCCATGATATTTGAAACCGCCACGATCGAAAACGACCTCCGAAATGCCCGCCTCTTTCGCTTTGCCGGCGATCGCCGTGCCGACCGCTTGGGCGGCGGCAACATTGGTCTTCGAACCGAGCGAGGACGCGAACGACTTATCGACCGTCGAGGCGGAGGCCAGCGTGTGGCCCTTGCTGTCGTCGACGATCAGCGCGTAGATGTGATGGAGCGAGCGCCGCACGTAGAGGCGCGGACGCGCGGTCGTGCCCGACAACTTCTTGCGCAGGCGAGCGTGTCGCTCCCGACGGGCGTCTCGACGGCTCGTCATTTCTTACCAGCCTTTCCGGCCTTACCGAGCTTCTTGCGGATGCGCTCGCCCTCGTAGCGAACCCCTTTTCCTTTATAGGGCTCGGGCTTGCGCAACCGCCGGATATCGGCGGCGACTTGTCCGACGGCCTGCTTATCGATGCCCTCGACGTGAATCTTCGTCTGGCCCTCGACCGAGAGCACGACGCCCTTGGGCGCCGCGAACGGAACCGGGTGGGAGTAACCCAAACTGAGGGTGAGGTTCTCGCCCGACTTTGCGACGCGGTAGCCGACACCGGTGATTTCGAGACTCTTGCGGAAGCCTTTGCTGACGCCCTCGACCATGTTGGCGATGAGCGTGCGCGTTAAGCCATGCGCGCTGCGGTGCGCTTTGGCATCACCCTTACGGTCGACCACGACGCGATCGTCCTGCAGTTTCACCTCGACGACGTCCGTGAGAATATGCTGGCGCAGCTCGCCCTTCGGGCCGCGAACGAGTACCTCGCCGCCATCTACCTCGACCTTTACGCCCGAGGGAACGACGACCGGCAGCTTTCCTATCCGAGACACGGCTGCACCGCCTTACCAGATGTACGCAAGAACCTCTCCTCCGACGCCGCGCTTCTTCGCGAGTTTCCCCGACATGATGCCTTGCGGCGTCGACATGATGACCAGGCCGAAGCCGCCGAGGACGCGCGGGATCTCCGTCTTACGCGTGTAGACGCGCAAACCGGGACGCGAGATGCGGCGCAGGCCCGTGATGATCTTCTCTTTTTCAGGACCGTACCGGAGCGCAATCCGAATCGTGCCCTGCGGACCCTCCGAGAGGCGTTCGAAGCTCTCGATGAACCCTTCGTCCTGCAAAATTCGGGCGATGGCTTGCTTCGCCCGCGAGGCCGGGACGTCGACCGTCTTATGGTTGGCGGTATTCGCGTTGCGAATCCGCGTCAGCATGTCCGCAATGGGATCGGTTATCGACACGTGCTACAGCCTCCTTACCACGACGCCTTGGTCACGCCCGGAACGACGCCCAGATGGGCGTTCTCCCGGAAGCAGATCCGGCACATCGCGAATTTGCGGAGATAACCGCGCGGGCGGCCGCATACTCTGCACCGGTTGTGCCGGCGCACGGAGAACTTCGGCGCACGCTGCGATTTGATGATCAAACTGGTCTTAGCCATTAATTCCGCGCTTTCTGTAAGGGCAGACCCATCGCCGTCAAGAACTCGGAGGCCTCTTCGTCGGTCTTGGCGGTCGTGACGATCGTCACGTCCATGCCGCGGGTCTTATCCACTTTGTCGTAGTTGATCTCCGGAAAGACGAGCTGCTCTTTCAGCCCTAAGTTGTAGTTGCCGCGCCCGTCGAACGACTTTGCGGGAAGCCCGCGGAAATCGCGGATACGCGGCAGCACGACATTAAAGAGCTTATCGACGAATACGTACATCCGGTCGCCCCGCAGGGTCACCTTCGCGCCGATATTCATCCCGGCGCGCAGTTTGAAGGCCGCGATCGACTTCTTTGCCTTCGCGATGACCGGCTTCTGCCCGGTGATCGCCGTGAGCTCGCTCACCGCCGCATCGAGCGCCTTCGGATTGACGATCGCTTCGCCGACGCTCATGTTGACGACGACCTTCTCCAGCCGCGGTATCTGATTGACGTTCTTATAACCAAAACGCTCCTGCAGCTGCTTGCGAACCTGCTGCCGGTAACGCTCGCGCAAACGCTCCGCCATCGCGCTACCCTCCCTTCGCCGATTCGCGCGCGGGCTCGCCGCAGCGCGCGCAGATCCGCTGTAAGCCGCCCTCGGCGGTGCGCCCACGGCGCAGACGCGCCGGCGCCTTGCACTTTTCGCAGACGTACTGCAGCGCCGAAAGCGGCAGCGGAGCCTCTTTTTCCACGATGCCGCCCGTCTGGCTGGAAGCACCGATGTTCGACGACTTCGTTCCGGATTTCGTATGGCGCTTGACGACGTTGATCCCCTCGACCGTGGCCGAGCTGCCGTGCAGCGCGCGGACCGTTCCGCGCTTGCCCCGCTCTTTGCCGCGACGCACCATGACGGTGTCGCCCTTGATGATATTTGCTTTCGTAGCCACTAGAGTACCTCGGGTGCGAGCGACGCGATCTTCAAAAATCCGCGATCGCGCAGCTCGCGCATGACCGGACCGAAGACGCGCGTCCCGCGCGGGTCCAAATTGTCTTTTTCGCCTTTGATGATCACGCAGGCGTTGTCGTCGCACTTCACGACCGAGCCGTCCAGGCGCCGGATCGGCGCACTCGTGCGCACGACCACGGCCTTGACGACCTGGCCCTTCTTCACGGCGGCACCGGGGATCGCGCTCTTGACGGTGCCGACGATGATGTCGCCGACGTGCGCGTAGACGTGACGGCCGCCGCCCGAGACGTGAATCACGAGCAGCTCCCGGGCTCCGCTGTTGTCGGCGACCTTCAGACGCGTCTCTTGCTGAATCACTTCGCTCGTTCCACGATCTCGACGAGACGCCAGCGCTTCTCGCGCGACATCGGACGGCATTCCGCGATACGCACGAGGTCGCCGACGTTGGCCTCGTTGCGCTCGTCGTGCGCCTTGAAGCGCGCCGACTTGCGCACGATCTTCCCGTAGGAAGGGTGCGGCACGCGCGTCTCCGAGACAACGACGATCGTCTTGTCCATCTTGTTGGAGGCGACTCGCCCCTGTTTCACCCGCCGGGTACCGCGTGATTTCTCTTGGCGCACTGCGGCGGTTTCGTTAGGCTGCTCCATGCTTTTCCTCGGCGAGCCGCTTCTCGCAGATCACGGTTTGGATTCGCGCGTACGAGCGGCGCATCGCACGAATCTTGCTGAAATCGGTTAGATGGCCCGTCCGCAGCGCGAAGCGCAGGTTGAAAAGTTCGGACTTTGCGTCGCGGGCCTTCTCCTGCAGTTCGGCGACGCTGAGAACGCGCAGCCCGTCTAAGTCGTTTTTCTTCACGGTGTGTCCTCGCGCGAGACGATCTTCGTGCCGATCGGCAGCTTGGCCGCCGCGCGCTGCAGCGCTTCACGAGCAACGTTCGGCGCGACGCCGGAGAGCTCGAAGAGCACGCGCCCCGGCCGTACGACCGCGACCCAGAACTCCGGGTTTCCCTTACCCGAGCCCATGCGTACCTCCGCCGGCTTCTTGGTGGCCGGCTTGTCGGGAAAGACCTTGATCCAGACCTTTCCGCCACGCTTGATGTGGCGGGTCATCGCGACACGCGCGGCCTCGATCTGACGGTTCGTCATCCAGCACGGCTCCATCGCCTGCAGACCGAAATCGCCGAAGGTCAGCGCGTTGCCGCGCTGCGCCGCGCCGGACATCCGGCCGCGCTGAACCTTGCGCCACTTGACTCGCTTTGGCGTAAGCATCCTACTCGGTTACCTCCACTATCGGAGCCGCGGCCTCCGGAACGATCGCTTGCGCGGCGGGCACCGCGGCCTCGAGTACCGGCACCGGCGCGGGCGTAATCTCCGGCCCGGGTGCGCTCTCCGGCACAGGTAGGGTTTCGGGCACGGGTGCGGGCGGCCGGGCTGCGGCGGGCTGCGGCATCCGTCCGTCGCGTCCACGTCCGCGTCCGCCGCGTTCGCGGCGATCGCGGCCGCGATCCTGACGATCGCGCATAGCGCCGTCGCCGCGCGGCTGATCCGGCAGCACCTCGCCGCGATAGATCCAAACCTTGACGCCGATACGGCCGAACGTTGTGAACGCTTCGACCTGCGAGTAGTCGATATCGGCACGCAGCGTGTGCAGCGGCACCTTGCCGTCGGCATTGTGCTCGGTGCGAGCGATTTCCGCGCCGCCGAGCCGGCCCGACACCTGCACTTTGATGCCTCGCGCGCCGGCGCGCATCGTGCGCATGATGGCCTGCTTCATCGCGCGGCGAAACGCGATCCGCTTCTCGAGCTGATCGACGATGTTCTGCGCAACGAGCCGTGCATCGAGTTCGGGGTGCGAGATCTCCATGACGTTGACCGCCACGCTCTTGCCGGTCAGGCGCTCGAGCGTCTTGCGAATCTCGTCGATGCCGACCCCGCGCTTGCCGATGATGATGCCCGGTTTCGCGGTGTTGACGATGACGCGTGCCTGGTTGGCGCGCCGCTCGATCTCGATCTTGCTGATCGACGCCGAGCGCATCCAGCGGTTGAACGACTTACGGATCGCGACGTCCTCGTGCAGCCAGTCGACGTAGTGCTTCTTTTCGAACCAGCGGCTGTCCCAAGTGCGCGTGATACCGAGGCGCATGCCTACGGGGTGAATCTTCTGTCCCATCTATGCTCCCGCAGCGGCGCTTGCCGCCTGCTTACGCGTGCTGCGTTTCTTTCGCGGTGTTTTCTTGGCCGCTCCGGCGCCCGCCGCGGAACGACGGGTCGCGCGCGCCGCTTGAACTGAGGCGCCGGCCGATTTTCTGGGCGGCTTGGCCGGCGGCGTCTCGCTGACGATGACCGTCACGTGCGAGAACCGCTTGCGTTTGAAGGCCGCACGCCCTTGGGCGCGCGGATCGATGCGCTTGGTAAAGCGGCCGCCCGGACCGCCGTCGACGGTGATGCGCGAGATGTAGAGCTCGTCGACGTTCATGTCGTGGTTGTTGCCGGCGTTGGCGACGGCACTCCGAACCAGCTTCTCGATCGGCTCGGCGGCAAAGACTTCGGCAAACTTCAACAGCACGAGGGCCTCGCGGACGCTCTTGCCGCGAATCGCGTTGGCGACGCGGCGAAGCTTGCGCGGACCCTGGCGTACGAAGCGCAGGTGAGCGACGGCCTGGGGGACGCGCTCGTTCACGATTTCACCGTGGCCTTGTCGCCGCCGTGGCCGCGGAAATGCCGCGTCGGCGAAAACTCGCCGAGCTTGTGCCCGACCATGTTCTCACTGATGTAGACCGGAATGTGGGTCTTGCCGTTGTGCACGCCGATCGTATGGCCGACCATCGACGGCAGCACCGTCGAATCGCGGCTCCACGTTTTGATCACGCGCCGCTCGCGCGTCTCGTTGAGCTTCTCGACCTTCTTGACGAGGTGGTCCGCAACGTACGGCCCCTTCTTTAGCGACCGCGCCATCTACTTAGACCCTCTCTTGCGAACGATCATCTTGCTCGTGCGTTTGTTGCGCCGAGTCTTTTTGCCCATCGTCATCTGACCCCACGGTGTCGTCGGCGGCCGACCCGAAGTCGAGCGCGCTTCGCCGCCGCCGTGCGGGTGATCGACCGGATTCATCGCGATACCGCGGACGCTCGGGCGCTTTCCGAGATGCCGCGAACGCCCCGCTTTGCCGATGATCTGGTTTTCGTGCTCGATGTTGCCGAGCTGGCCGATCGTCGCGCGGCAGTTGATGTGGATCCGCCGCACCTCGCCCGAGGGCATGCGCACTTGCGAGTATTCGTCTTCCTTGGCCATCAACTGCGCCGAGACGCCGGCCGAACGGACGAGCTTGCCGCCCTCGCCGGGACGCAGCTCGATGTTGTGAAGGACCGTGCCGACCGGAATGTTCTTGATCGGCAGCGCGTTGCCGATCTTGATGTCGGCCGCCGGGCCCGATTCTACCAGTTCGCCGACGCGCAATCCGAGCGGCGCCAGGATATAGCGCTTCTCGCCGTCGCGGTAGTGCAGCAGCGCGATGCGGCACGAGCGGTTCGGATCGTACTCGACGGTCGCGACCTTCGCCGGAACCCCGTCCTTCGAGCGTTTGAAGTCGATGATCCGGTAGATCTTGCGCGTTCCGCCGCCCCGATGGCGAACCGTGATATGGCCGTTGTTGTTCCGTCCGGAGTGCTTCTTGCGCACTTCGGTCAGCGAACGCTCCGGCGCGACCTTCGACAGCTCCGAGAAGTCGATGGTCGTCATGAAGCGCTTACCGGGTGAGGTGGGGCGATATTTCTTTACCGGCACGCGATTTCCCCAAAAAGCTTACTGTTCAAAGTAGTTCACTCCACCGAGCTCGATCTTCTGACCGGCCTTGATCGTAACGACGGCCTTCTTGAAATCGCTCTGCTGGCCGCGAGTCCGCACGCCCTTGCGCGCGAAGGTGCGCGCTTTACCGCGTACGTTGACCGTATTCACGTTGAGGACGTTGACGTGAAAGATCTCCTCGATCGCATGGCGGATCTGCGTCTTGGTCGCCTGCGGGTGGACGACGAACGTGTACTGGTTGATCTGCGCGTCGGCCATCGACTTTTCGGTGATGCGCGGCGCGACGATGACGTCACGGGCGTCCATCGGCGGTCTCCTGTTTGGGGGCGAGACGCTCCGTCAATGCTTCGTAGGCGGCCGTCGTAAAGAAAAGGCGCTCGTAGCGCAGGACGTCCTTGACGTCGAGCGCTCCGTCGTCGGTTACGGCCACGCGCTGAAGATTGCGGCCGACCCGTTCGATCGCGCCGGCGTGCGTTTCACCGCGCCGGCAGACGATCAGGGTCGAGGGGCCGACTCGCGCGGCTTTGGCACTGCCGAAGAGCAGCTTGGCGAACGCGCCCGTCTTTTCGATCGGAAACTCGCTGCTGTCGAGCAGGGTCACGGCGTCGTTTTGGAAGCGGTCTGCAAGCGCCGCCAGGAAGGCGACGCGGCGTTCCTTCTTATTGAGCGATTCGACGTAGCTGCGCGGCTGGGGTCCGAAGACGACGCCGCCATGGCGCCACTGCGGGGAGCGAATCGAGCCTTGGCGCGCCCGTCCGGTGCCCTTCTGGCGCCAGGGCTTGCGGCCGCCGCCCGAGACTTCGTCGCGTTTGAGCGTCGAGGCGGTGCCGGCCCGCGGGTTGGCAAACTCGCGATGGACCGCGCGATAGACCACGGAAAGCTTATCGGCGTAGTCGCCGCCGAGCGCGGCGGGCGATTGCACTTCCTTAAGGACCTTGCCCGAAGCGTCGATCACGTTGGGCATTAGGCCTTCCCTCGCGTCTTCACGCTCTGCGTCACAATCACCAGCGCGTTCTTGCCGCCGGGGACCGCGCCGCGGACGAGCAGCAGATTGCGCTCGCCGTCGGCTTGGACGACTTCGAGATTCTGTAACGTGGTGCGGTCGACGCCGAAGTGGCCGGGCCGGCGGCTGCCTTTGACCGTCCGGCCGGCGTTGGTGTCGCCGTTCGACGCGGGCTGGCGATGGATCATCGATCCGTGGCTCGCGCCGCCGCCGCGGAAGTTATGCCGCTTGATGCCGCCCGAGAATCCGTGTCCCTTCGAGACCCCGGAGACGTCGACGCGATCGCCGGGCTCGAAGCCCGAGACCGTCACCGTATCGCCGACTTCACATTCCTGCGGGCCGCGAAACTCCCTCACGAACCGGACCGGTTCGACGCCTTGCTTCTTGAAGTAGCCGGCCATGGGGCGCGTCACCGAGCCGCGCTTGCGCGGCTCGAAACCCAGCGCCACGGCTTCGTAGCCATGCGTTTCCTTCGTCCGCCGATCGACGACCGTGCAGGGACCGGCAGCGATCACCGTCACCGGGACAGAACGCCCGTCAGAGGTGAAGATGCTGGTCATCCCGACTTTACGGCCCAGGATGTTCTTCATTCGTCCGTTCTCTTAGAGAGTGCGAGGCCACGGGGCCAGGCGTATTGGTAAATCTTTTTTGCCGGTCCGCATCATGAAAAAGCGTACCGGCCTCAACCGCAACTTCGGCAGTGTATCAGGGCCGTAGCGCGAGGTCAAGGCGCAGCGCCCTCGTACTAGCCCGCATGCCGCGCAATCGCCGGATTTCGGTTCTTTTTGCCGCAATTTACCTGCCAGCGGTGCTATCGACGGCCCCGGCGGCAGCCGCCACGCCGACGGCGGCGCTGCTCGACGCTTTGCGCAAGGCGACGCTCGGCCGCCCGATCGGCTCGATCACCTCGATTCATACCACGGGCAGCATGGAGGCGGTGGGAATTCGCGCGACCGCGGCGGAGTGGGACGACGTCCGCGCCGGTCGCTTCTACAGCTCGCAGGCCGGCGGGGCCCTCACCGGAGCAAGCGGCTGGACCGGGAGCGTTGCCTGGAACCAGGACTACTCCGGCCTCGTCACGGTGGACGGCGGAATCCCCGGCCGCCAGCAGGCGATCGATCAAGCCTATCTGGCGACGCTTGGCTATCTCAAGCCCGGCGCCGGCGGCGCCGTCGTCGTCTACGCCGGCAGCCGAAGCGACAACGGCCGCACTTACGACGTGCTCGCGGTGACCCCGGCGAACGGCAGCGAGATCGACCTCTGGCTCGACGAGCAGACACACCTCATCGCGCGTGAGAATACCAGCTTCGGCAACGTCTCGGCGACGACGGTTCTTTCCAACTATCACCGCGTCGACGGCCTCACCTATCCGTTTCTCACCAGTACGAGGACCTCTGAAGGAAACGCGACGAGCAGTCGCACCGGCGCCCTCGTGCTCAACGAGCCGATCGGCGAGCGGATGAATCTTCCGGCGCAGCACCTCCACGATTTCTCGATTGCCGGCGCAACTACCGCGACCGTACCAGTCCAGGTCGTCAACAACCACCTCTACGTCAGCGTAATGCTCAACGGGCGCGGCCCCTACACGTTCGTGCTCGATAGCGGCGGCGATTACATCGTGACGCCCGAGCTCGCCAGACGCCTGGGCGCGAAAACCTCCGGAGAGGCGCAGCTCGGCGGAGTCGGCAGCCAAACCGAGGGCGCCGCCTTCGCGCGCATCGATTCGATCGGCGTCGGCAGCGCGAAGGTCGGCAATCAATACGTGCTCGTGCTCCCGATCGCCACCGGATTCGGAATGGGCGAGGGAATGCAGATCGACGGGATGCTCGGCTACCAGTTCTTGGCGCGCTACGTCACGACGATCGACTACGCAAACGCGAAGATGACGCTGACGATGCCCGCAAGCGCGTCGCCGCCTGCCGGCAGCGCCAGCCTTCCCTTCATCATCGACGGGACGATCCCGCGCATCGACGTCGGCGTCGACGGCGTGACGACGAGCGCCGAAGTCGACACCGGCAGCCGCGCCGCGCTGACGCTCGCTGCTCCGTTCCTCGCGCAGAACCCAACGATCGCCGCGCTTGCCAAGACGCCAGTAGGAGTAACGGGCTTCGGGGTCGGCGGTCCGTCGTTCGGGCGTCTGGGGCGGATTCCCAACCTGACGATCGGACCGTTCACGATCGCCAACAGCATCGCCGACTTCACCAGCGACAAGTCGGGCGCGTTTTCGAATCCCTATAATCCCGCCAACCTCGGCGGTGGGGTCTGGCGGCGTTTCGTCGTCACCTTCGACTACGGCAAGCACGCGCTGTATCTAGTGAAGAGCGCCGCGTTCGATTCGAGCTTCCCGTACGATCGCTCGGGCCTCTTCCTCATCGATCGCGCCGGTGAGTTCACGGTGCTTTCGGCGATCGCGGGTTCCCCGGCGGCCGCTGCCGGGCTCGCCAAGGACGACGTGATCGTCAGCGTCGACGGCGGACCGGCTTCGCGCATGTCGCTCGCGGCACTGCGCGGTCTGCTCTCGGGATCGGCGGGCACCGTCGTCCACTTGCACGTGCGCAATGCAACGGGCGAGCGCGACGTCAACCTCAAGCTCGCGGACTACGTGTAGGCCTGCGGTTATGTAAAGGCGGCGATGCCGGTAACTTCTTTGCCGACGACCAGCGCGTGCATCTCGCTGGTTCCCTCGTAGGTCAGCACCGACTCGAGGTTGTTCATGTGCCGGATCACCGGGTACTCGAGGGTCACGCCGTTTGCGCCGAGGATCGTGCGCGCCGCGCGAGCGATCGCAAGCGCCTCGCGGACGTTGTTGAGCTTCGCGAAGCTGACCTGCGAGGGATGCAGCCGGTGCTCGTCCTTCGCGCGGCCAAGATGCAGTGCGAGCAGCGTACCTTTGTTCAGTTCGAGCAGCATGTCCACGAGCTTGGCCTGCGTGAGCTGAAAGCCCCCGATCGGCCGGTCGAACTGCACGCGCGTCTTGCCGTACTCCAGCGCCGTTTCGTAGCAGCTGCGTGCGGCGCCCATCGCGCCCCAGATGATTCCGTAGCGCGCTTCGTTCAGGCACGAGAGCGGGGCGCCCAGTCCTCCGCCGTTGGGCAGAAGCGCGTCGGCCGGGAGCCGGCATCCGTTCAGCGCGAGCTCGCTCGTAACCGAGGCCCGCAGCGAAAGCTTCTTGTGAATGTCAGAAGCGCTAAAGCCAGGCGTGTCGCGCGGAACGATAAACCCGCGAATGCCGTCGGCGGTCTGCGCCCAAACGATCGCCAGATCGGCGATCGATCCGTTCGTGATCCACATCTTGGTGCCGTCGAGGACCCAGTCCGGTCCATCGCGCCGCGCGGAGGTGCGCATGCCGGCGGGATTGCTGCCGAAATCCGGCTCGGTAAGGCCGAAGCAGCCGATGACTTCGCCGCGCGCCATCGCCGGAAGCCAGCGCTCCTTTTGTGCTTCGTCACCCCAGCGCCAGATCGAATACATCGCAAGCGACCCCTGCACCGAGGCGAAGCTGCGCACGCCCGAGTCGCCGGCCTCGAGTTCGAGACACGCGATGCCATAAGCGACGGCGCTCGCGCCCGCGCAGCCGTAACCTTCGAGATGCATCCCCAACAGGCCGAGCCGGCCGAGTTCCGGCCCCAGTTCGCGCGGTAGGATTCCTTCTTCGAACCACTGCGCGACCTGCGGCGTGATGCGCTCGCGCACGTAGGCGCGGACGGTGTCGCGAACGAGCCGCTCTTCGTCGGAGAGCAAACCCGAAACGTCGATGAAGTCGACTGGATCAGGCATCGCTACGGACGGTTAGCGCTTGAGGACGCGCGCAAGCTTGTCGAAGAGGGCTTCGATCGATCGTTCGAACTGATCTTCGAAGCGCCGCCACAGCAGACGTCCGTCGGTATCGGAGAGCGTCGCATCGACGCGGTACTCCACGACCGTCTCCTTCCCCAGCGTTCCCAAGACGAACGCGTGCGTGCCGTCGAATCCCTCGTTTTGAAAGCGCCACACGATCCGCTCCTCGGGAACAGCCTCTTCGAGGATACTATGGATGCCGAGGTGCCACTCTTCGGTACGCCCCGGCGTCAGCGGGCCCGGAGAGCGCATGAAGGGCTGCGAGGCAAACGGCCAGATCTGATCGCCGGAGGTACCCATCTCCTCGAGCAAATGGTAGATGCGGCGTTTCGTGCCGTGGAACGAGCGCGAACGGAGCTCGTGAAGGTCGATGGGCATCCGCCGTTCGTTCGCTTATCGAAGCGCGACGACCCCTACGCCACCGCTGAGGAGGATGAGCAGCGGCGCGCTGATCTTCGTGCGCAGCATCAGTACGACCACCACCGCCGCCGTCACGTAGGCTATAACCGACGATGGCGCGCCGCGGGCGATCGTCATCACGCTCGACCAGACGAGCCCGACAATCGCCGGAGCGAGGCCGCGCGAGATGATGGCGCGCCACGGCGATGCGGCGAAGCGCCGCCACAGCGCGTCAAACGCAATCATGATCAGGCTGGAGGGTACGAACATTCCGATAGTGGCGACGGCCGCGCCCAGCAGCGGGCGCGAGGGCGTCGCCGCGTAGCCGATCAATGCCGCAAAGATCGTGGTGGGGCCGGGGACGAGCTTGCCGATCGTATAGAACTGCGTGAACCGCTGCGACGAAACCCAGTGGTGCGTCGCCACCGCGTCGGTGTGCATCTGCGGGATGATCCCTTTTCCGCCGCCGAAGCCCAGCACCGAGAGCTGCGCGAAGACCCAGAGCAGCTGCAGCACCGAATGAAAGGTGTCAGCCACGTGCTTCTCGCCGGCTTCGCAGCGTTTCGAAAACGACGCCGGCCCCGCCGAAGACCACGAGCACCAGCAGCAGCGGCATGCGCAGCAGCGAGACGGCGGCCGCGGTAATCGCGACCAGCGCGATCGCGTACCAGCTCTTGCGTTCGTCCCAGGTCAGTTCGAGTGCGTTGCCGATCGTTAATCCGAGCGCGCCGGCGGCGCAGCCGCGCAGAGCGCCCGCGACGAACGGATTTGCCGCGTATTTAAAGTAGAGCGCGCCGGCTATTAGTACGATGACGAACGGCGGTACGCTTGCGCCGCAGAACGCGGCAAGCGCTCCCGGCACGCCGCGAACTTTCTGCCCGCAGTAGATCGCGAGGTTGAGCAGGTTCGGCCCGGGCAGCACCTGCGCGATCTCCAAACCGTCGAGAAAACCATCGGCGTCCATCCAGCCGCGCGCGAGCACCTGTTGGCGGATCGAAGCCTTCTGGCCGCCGCCGAACGAGGTGGCGGAGATGCTGGCAAAGGCGAACGCGATGCTTGTCAGCGACGGCCGCGCGTCAGCTGACATCCGGAAGCGGCCCGTCGACGACGGTGGAGCGGTGTTTACCCGAGAGGATGTGGATGTGCACGTGCTCCGTGTGCTGATACGGAGGCAGGACGCCCATCCGAATCATAAAACCCGTTTCGTAGAGGCCCAAGGAGAGGGCGACCTTTTGAATGCCGCCGATCAGGCGGTGCCAGATGTAGGCGTCGCCCAGCGAGATATCGAGAATCGTCGGGACCCATTTCTTCGGGATGATGACGACGTGGATCTCCCACCATTCCTCTTTGCTCGGGTCGATGTTGTGACGAAAGGCAAAAACCTCGTCGTCTTCGTAGACGACTTCATCGGCCTTTGCCCGCGTACCGTCGAGCCGTCCGCGGAACGTGTGGTTGGGGTCGGGCTTTTCCCACACCGACTGCTCGGGACCGCCGATTAATTCTGAAAGCCAACGTGTCATTGGTCAGGCTGGCTTTCCGACGCGGCGAGCAACGTCCTTTGGCGGCAGGCAATCGCTGCAAAACGGGTGAACGGCAAATGCATGAGCGAGGATGCTTTAAAGCGGGGCATTGCGCCCGTCGACGTTCTGGGAGCGCAGCCGCGCTGGATCAAGGAGCGCAAGGCATGGGAGCACCTCGTCGCCGGCAACGAGGTCGTCTATGAGGATCGCCACGTCGTCGTCTTTCACGATCCCCTCGACGAAGAGCAAGAGTCGCAGCGGATTCCCGGTGAGATCCGGCTCACGCTGCTGACGAAGAGCCGCCACATCGACAGCCTGATGGATTTAAGCGTCGCCGACGAGACGCTCAACGCCGCGATCCTGCACGGCATCCAGCAAGCCGCGCTGGGATTAGGCCTTGAAAAGAAAGGCTTCGAGGTGCGGGCGCACGTTTATCCGCCGCTGCAGCACCGCCCGGAGCTGGCGTTCCGAATCCGTTCGGGGAGGCCGCCGAAGAGATCGAACGGCGCTGCGGAGGGCTAGCGCTACTCCTGCGGCTTCTTCGAGAACGGAAGCTTCGCCGTGAGCTCCGCCTCTTTTTCGGCGAGCTTGGCGAGGCTCTGGACGACGACGATCGCGATGATCGTAATCACGACCGCATAGACCAACTCGGCGACGACCCCGCTGCCGGGCTTGAGAAAGAGCGCGATGACGTCGCTGATGAACTTGTTCCACGCACCGGCGGCGATCAGGCCGAAGGCCACCGTCGCAAGACCGATCATGGTACCGATGTAGCTCGACTTCACTTCCATCCGTGGCTCTTCGTTCCGGCAACGGGGCATTACCGCCAACGAGGAGCGGGCCGGATGCTTGACCCGGCCCGATCCGCTGACGCGGGCCTGTTCGCGGAGGCCGACGACGAACAGCGCGTCACGGTAACGACCGGCTCGAGACCGCCGTTACACCTGCTCGGTACGGTGAACGTAGCACAGGCGCGTTAACGCGTCAACGAAGGTTTCCTCTTTGCGGGCGCGTTGGGACGCTCGGCGGGAGCGAGAAGGCTAGGCCTTCAGCTCGATATCCACGCCGGCGGGCAAGTCGAGGTGCATCAGCGCGTCCATCGTCTTGGGCGACGCTTGAAGAATGTCGATGAGACGCTTGTGCGTGCGCATTTCGAAGTGCTCGCGCGACTTCTTATCGTTGTTGGTCGAGCGCTGCACGCAGAAACGGTTGATCTCGGTCGGCAGCGGGACCGGCCCGCTAACGAACGCGCCGGTACGCTTGGCGGTCTCAACGATCCGTTCCGCCGACTGATCGAGCACTTTGTGGTCGTACGCCTTGAGGCGGATGCGGATCATTTGTTTCGCCATGAGTTAAATCTCTACTCGGCGACCGCGGTAACGACGCCGGCGCCGACGGTGCGGCCGCCCTCGCGGATCGCAAAGCGCAGGCCCTCTTCGCATGCGATCGGGGTGATCAGCTCGACGTCCATCTGAACGTTGTCGCCGGGCATGACCATCTCGACGCCGTCGGGCAGCTTGATCGTGCCGGTGACGTCGGTCGTGCGGAAGTAGAACTGCGGGCGATAGTTTCCGAAGAACGGCGTGTGGCGGCCGCCCTCTTCTTTCGAGAGGACGTAGACCTCGGCTTTGAACTTCTTGTGGGGTTTGACCGAGCCCGGCTTGGCGAGCACCTGGCCGCGCTCGATCTCGTTGCGATCGACGCCGCGCAGCAGTACGCCGATGTTGTCGCCGGCGATGCCCGAATCGAGCAGCTTGCGGAACATCTCGATGCCCGTCACCACGGTCTTCTTCGTCTCTTCCTTGAGCCCGACGATCTCAACCTCTTCGCCGACCTTCACCTGACCGCGCTCGACGCGGCCCGTGCCGACCGTGCCGCGGCCGGTGATCGTAAAGACGTCTTCGACCGGCATCAGGAACGGTTTGTCGACCTGGCGCTCCGGCTGCGGGATGTAATCGTCGATCGTGTCCATCAGCTTGAAGATCGGATCGGCTTCCGCCTCGCCGCGCTTGCCGCCCGAGTTGAGCGCCTTGAGCGCCGAACCGCGGATGATCGGCGTGTCGTCGCCAGGGAAATCGTACTTCGAGAGCAGCTCGCGAATCTCCATCTCGACGAGCTCGAGCAGCTCCTCGTCATCGACCATGTCGACCTTGTTCAGGAAGACGACGATGCGGGGAACGCCGACCTGGCGCATCAGCAGAATGTGCTCGCGCGTCTGGGGCATCGGACCGTCGGTCGCCGCAACGACGAGCACCGCGCCGTCCATCTGGGCCGCGCCGGTGATCATGTTCTTGATGTAGTCCGCGTGGCCGGGACAATCGACGTGCGCGTAGTGGCGCTTGGGCGTCTCGTACTCCTGGTGCGAGATGGCGATCGTAATGCCGCGCTCTTTCTCTTCGGGAGCGTTGTCGATCTGATCGACGCCGACTTTTTGCGCGAGCCCTTCGGTCGACAGGCAATGCATGATTGCCGCCGTCAACGTCGTCTTTCCGTGATCGACGTGTCCGGTCGTTCCGATATTTACGTGCGGCTTGGTGCGCTCGAACTTTTGCTTGGCCATCTCTTTCCTTTCAGTACGCGCTCCACTTCGCGGAACGCCTTGGGGCTGCCGCCCCGCGCGGACTACGCCGCGCAAACCCCGCCTTGGGGCTAAACTCTAGTACACGGACCCAGGCGTATTAGTTGCCTCTTTTCCGCCTTACGCGGTAAACGCCCCCATCGCAGGGGGCGCCACAACCCCGGAATATTATCAAGCAAAACCCGCGAATGTCAACGGACCGTGCTCGGGTCAGGCGGGGGCCAACTTCTTGCCGACCGCCTTAGCGACGATCTCTTCTTCGACGGATTTCGGCGCCTTTTCGTAATGCGAGAACTCCATGGTGTACGTCGCTCGCCCTTGTGTTGCCGAGCGCATATCCGTAGCGTACCCGAACATCTCCGAGAGCGGGACGTGCGCCGTGATCACCTGAGCTCCGCCCGGTGCCTCTTCGGTCGCGTGAATCGCGCCGCGGCGCCGGCTGAGGTCGCCGTTGATGGCGCCCATGTACTCTTTGGGCGTCGTCACCTCGACCTTCATGATCGGCTCGAGCAGGATCGGGCCCGCGGAACGGTTCGCTTCCTTCCACGCCATCGAGGCGGCAATCTTGAAGGCCATTTCCGACGAGTCGACCTCGTGGAACGAACCGTCGAAGGCTTCGGCCTTGAAGTCCATCACCGGGAAGCCGGCGAGCACGCCGTTTTGGGCCGACTCGCGGATGCCTTCCTGAACCGCCTTGGCGTACTCTTTTGGAACCGCGCCGCCGACAATCTTCCACTCGAAAACAAAGCCCGTTCCCGGGGGCTGCGGTTGAACGCGCAGCCAGACGTCGCCGTACTGGCCCTTGCCGCCCGACTGCCGCACGAAACGGCCTTCCTTTTCAACGGTCTTTGTAATCGCTTCTTTGTAAGCAACCTGCGGCTTACCAACGTTGGCCTCAACTTTGAACTCCCGGCGGAGCCGGTCGAGGATGATCTCGAGGTGCAGTTCGCCCATGCCGGCGATGATCGTCTGCTGGGTCTCTTCGTCGGTCCGCATCCGGAAGGTCGGATCTTCCTGCGCGAGGCGCGTCAGCGCCAAGCCGAGCTTGTCTTGATCGGCCTTGCTCTTGGGCTCGATCGCCTGGTGGATGACCGGCTCCGGGAACGTGATCGACTCAAGCGCGATCGGCGACTTCTCGTCGCACAGGGTGTCGCCGGTGCGCGTGTCGGAGAGCCCGACCGCGGCCGCGATGTCGCCCGCGCCGATCGAATCGATGTCCTCGCGATGGTTGGCGTGCATCCGCAGGATCCGGCCGATGCGCTCCTTGCGCCCCGAGCGCGAGTTGAGCACGTAGCTGCCCTTGTTGAGCACGCCGGAATAGACGCGGAAATACGTCAGGTTGCCGTACGGATCGGTCGCGATCTTGAAGGCCAGCGCGCAGAACGGCTCGGCGTCGGCGGCCTTGCGGGTGATCTCGCCGCCCGATTTCGGATCGCGTCCGACGATCTGCTTGGCTTCCAGCGGCGAGGGCATGTATTCGACCACCGCGTCGAGCAGCGGCTGAATGCCCTTATTCTTGAAGGCCGAACCGCAGAGCATCGGCAGCACCGTGCCCTCGATCGTCGCCCTGCGCAGCGCCGCCTTCATGCGGTCGATCGGCAGCTCTTTGCCCTCGAAGAAGATCTCGAGCAACTCGTCGTCCTGTTCGGCGATCGCTTCGACGAGGTGCTGGCGCCATTCCAGCGCGAGCTCGCGCAGCTCGCCGTCGACCTCTTCTTGCGCCATCGTCGAGCCGAGGTCGTCGGTGTAGACGATCTTCTTCATCGTGAACAGATCGACGACGCCCTTAAACTTATCTTCGGCGCCGATCGGCACCTGAATCGGTACGGCGCGGGCGCCGAGGCGCTCGCGAATCTTTTCGACGACGTTGAAGAAGTCGGCGCCGATGCGGTCCATCTTATTGACGAAGACGATGCGCGGAACCTTATATTTGTTCGCTTGACGCCAGACGGTCTCCGACTGCGGCTGAACCGCGGCCACCGAGTCGAAGAGCGCGACTAAGCCGTCGAGCACGCGCAGGGAGCGCTCGACCTCGACGGTGAAGTCGACGTGCCCCGGCGTGTCGATGATGTTGATGCGCGTATCCCGCCAGGTCGTGGCGGTCGCGGCCGAGGTGATCGTAATGCCGCGTTCCTGTTCCTGAACCATCCAGTCCATCGTCGCCGCGCCGTCGTGCACTTCACCCATCTTGTGCACGCGTCCGGTAAAGAAGAGGATACGTTCGGTACAGGTCGTCTTGCCGGCATCGATGTGCGCGGCAATGCCGATATTCCTCGTGCGTTCGAGCGGATATTCCCTAGCAGCCATGGTGTTCTTAGTTTGAAATTCTACCAGCGATAATGGGCAAAAGCTTTGTTCGCTTCGGCCATCTTGTGCGTGTCTTCACGCTTCTTGATCGTCGCGCCGGTGTTGTTGGACGCGTCGAGGAGCTCGCCGGCCAGCTTCTCCTCCATGGAGCGGCCGCCGCGAGCCCGGGCAAAACCGATCAGCCAGCGCATCGCCATCGCCTGACGGCGATCGGGACGCACTTCCATCGGCACTTGGTAGGTGGCGCCGCCGACGCGCCGCGGACGAACCTCGACCAGCGGCATCGCGTTGGAGAGCGCTTGTGAAAAAACTTCCATCGGATCCCGGCCGGTCTTCTCGGCGACGAGATCGAGCGCACCGTACGTGATGCCCTCGGCCGTCGACTTCTTGCCGCGCAGCATCACCTTATTGATGAAGCGCGCCAGCACTTTCGAGTTGAACTTGCCGTCCGGAAGAATCTGACGTTTGGGAGCGGGTCCTTTGCGTGGCATCCTTTACTTCTTTTTCTCGCGCTTGGCGCCGTATTTCGAGCGCCCTTGTTTGCGGTTCGCCGTCCCGGCCGTATCGAGCGTGCCGCGGATAATGTGGTAGCGGACGCCCGGCAGATCCTTGACGCGCCCGCCGCGGACCAGCACGACCGAGTGCTCCTGCAGGTTGTGCCCGATCCCCGGGATATAGGCGGTCACCTCTTCCCCATTGGTCAAGCGAACGCGAGCGACTTTGCGCAGCGCCGAGTTTGGCTTCTTGGGAGTAACCGTTTTCACTTGAGTGCAGACGCCGCGGCGCTGCGGATTGCCGGTCACTTCGAATTGTCGCGTCGGGAGATCGGGATGGCCCGGCTTGGGCCCCGTCAAGATGACGCGAAATGCCCGGGTCTTGACCTTCTGCTCGGTCTTCTCACGCCCGCGGCGCACCAATTGGTTGATGGTCGGCAAAAACTACAAGCTCCTCACGCTGACACAGAAACGGCCTCACCCGCAGGTGGGACCGAGCCTCAACTATATCAAGGCGCCCAGGGGGCGTCAAATGCCGAGCGAGCGGCGCGCGCCTAAATTTCCTGGCCGGCGACGCCCGCACGCGCCAACTCGACGGCGATTTCGTCACTCGAAAAGCCGCGGTGGCGCAGGGAGGTGACGAATTTCTCCGTCGCTTCCCGCAGGCTGCGCAGGCGTGCCGGCCGGTTGACGGGGATCTCGCCCGCGACCCGAGTCCCGCGTCGCCGATCGCCGACGAGCCAGCCTTCGGACTGCAGTTCGCCGTACGCGCGCGCCACGGTGTTGGGTGCGAGGCCGAGATCGCCGGCAAGCTGGCGGACAGTTGGCAAAGGTGCCTCCGGCGGCAGCTCTCCTCGCTCGATCGCCGCGCGGATCTGCGCGGCGAGCTGTTGGTAGGGCGGAGTCTCCAAGGCCGCATCGACGACCAGATAGAGCGGACTCACGCCACCCGCACGCGTCCGAAGTGGGGAAGAATGCTCGCTGCGAGCGCTACCACGAAGGCGGCAATGAGAATCGCCATCGCGACCGTTCCGAAAAGGCCGTACTGTTCCGGTAGCCCGGGTTCGGAAAGGGCGGAGAAAACCAGCACCGGCGCGCAGGCCAACACGGCAACGTTGCGCGCCCGGCCGAGGCGCAGGCGTTCGTCCAGCGCGTATTCGTACTGCGGATCGACGCCGAGCAGCAGCGCGGGCGCCGCGGCGATTCGCCAGGCAACGAATCCGAGCACGAGCGTCGACGCCGCGACGACGATCGCCCCAATACGATTCTGAGGTTCGATCGCAAAGAGCACCGCGACGATGAAGCTCGCGGCGATGCAGGCGATCAGCAACGGCGGCAGCGCGGAAAACGGAGAACGGCGGATCAGCGGGGCGACGCGCTGTTCGGTCGCCCGCCGAAACTGCAGATAGGCCAGCAGCGCGACGGCCGACCCCGCCAGACAGAAGAGCGCATAGGGCAGCACGAACGGGACGCTCGGCACGGCCTCCAGCGCCGCCAAGGCGAAAGCGCTCACGCCTAAGGCGCGGCCGTAATTGCGGGAGACCCCTTCGGCCTGTTCTCGCGCCGCCACGACACGGTCGAGCCGCTCGCGCTGCGCGTCGCCCATCTCAGCCCAACAGGTGAACGTGCCGGCGATGCCGGCAAAGCATCGCGGCCAGCGCAACGCGGCGACGCCGGTCGCAGCCATTGCCAGTCCCATGGTGAGGCGGATGAGCTCGGGGTGGTGGTGGTGTGGCGGAATCATTGTACCATCACCCTAATACAAAGGCCGGCTTTGTGTCAACCCATTGGTTCAAAACGCGTCCTTCGACAATCCTTCGACAGGCTCAGGATGACACGGTGCTGAGAATGACCGACCGGAGGTTCGACCGTATTTCGCGGCATGGCCGCAAGCGGAACCCTTCGCGAGGAGGCGCGACTCGGCGTCTTAGACGGGTTGCGCGGCCTCGCGGTTCTGCTCGTGCTCTGGTACCACGTCTGGGAGTTTTCCTGGCTCAGCCCGCCGCCGTCGCTGGCCTTTCTGCCGGCGACCGGCTTCGCCGGCGTTACGCTCTTCTTCTTTTTGAGTGGTTTCGTTATCTCGTATCCGTTCGTACGATCGCGGGCCAGCGGCGCACCGCGGCCCTCGTGGGCGCACTTCGCTTGGCGGCGCTTCATGAAGATCGTGCCGTCGTACGTGCTCTCGATTGCGGTCGCCTATTGCGTCGGGTACGCGCAAGTACAACCTTCAGCGGCGCCGCTGCCCGATCTGGTGACGCACCTTCTCTTCGTGCACACTTGGTTTCCCGAACGGTTCGGAACGATCAACGGGGTGCTCTGGACGCTCGCCGTCGAGGTCGAATTTTATTGCGTCTTCCCGTTGATCTGGTGGTGCTTCGCTCGGCGTCCGTACGTTACGGCCGGCGCGATGATCGCGATCGCCTGGGCGTGGCGCGTCTGGATGGCGCACTGCTGTTTTTCAACGCTCTTTCCCACGTACGAAGAGAACCTGCCGGGCTATCTCGATATCTTCGCCTTCGGAATGCTCAGCGCGCAGCTCTTCGTCGGGCTCAGCGCCCGCTCGAAGCCGGCGCTGCGGCGTAACCTCGCGCCGCTTGTCGCGCTCGGCGGGTTCGCGATGCTCTGGATGTTGCTGGAGAGCGTCTTCGACTTTCGCTTTGCCGACCAGTGGGCCGGCGTCTGGCAGATCCACGGGCGGGCGCTCTTCGGCCTCGCCTTTGCGTTAATCGCGCTGGGGTCGCTGTTCAGCCCGAAGTGGTGGCAAGTGCTGCTCGACAATCCGCCGCTGCGTTTTCTCGCGACGATCTCGTACAATCTCTACCTCTACCATCAAATGATTGCCCGGGAGATGATATGGCATCAGATCCCCTCGTATCGGGGGGACCCGCACTACGACACGCAATGGCAAGTCCGATATACCGAACTTGCCTTTGCGGCGACCATCGCATTCGCGACGGTAACGACCTACTGTTTCGAACGGCCTCTGCTGCGGATACGCGGCCCGCGAGGGGCGCGCAATCCGGTTAGAGTGCAGCCTTGAAGATGCTGGTCGTGAGCTCGGCGATTCCGGGAACGCGAACCTCTTTACCCTGGAAGCCTGTCACGGTGGTCCAGACCCAGAGCACGATCCAGAGAAGCCAGATGATCGGGTACAGGATCCGAAGGTGAATGAACCCCAAAATGACCCAGAGGACGAAGTAGAGAGCCCACATCGTGATCGATTGAGCTGCGGCCCACTTCACAAACTTGTTGGTTCCACCGCCGACGAGCATAACGATGCCGCCGAGCAGGCAGAAAAGATACGCGAGTCCCGCCGCTACGTTCGGCTCTAACCCGAACGGAGTATCTTTTGCTGGAGGGGTTACGGACATGTAGGCTGACCCTTTCTCATTGGAACGCATCTGCGAGCTTGCAGGCCTTGCTTTGCTTCGCCGGGACGTTCGACCTTCACGCAGAAAGGCGCCCGATGCGCCGTCGCGGCTGGTACCTGCTGCTGGTCTTGCCGTTTATCGGGACGCTCATCCCGCCGCTGTATAACCATGCGGCCCCCGCGCTCTTCGGGATGCCCTTCTTCTACTGGTATCAGTTGGCGTGGGTCCTCGTGACCGCCGGCCTTCTCGGAATCGTCGTGCTGATGACCAGAGACGGGCGTGTCTAGCGCGGCGCTGATCCTCGGCGTCTCGGTAACGGGCGTAACGGCGCTCGGCTTCGTCGCAGCGCGATGGGGCGGCGCAAACCTGCGCGACCTCGAACAGTGGGCACTGGGCGGGCGCAGCTTCGGAACGATCGTTTCCTGGTTCTTGCTCGGCGGCGATCTCTACACCGCCTACACGTTCGTCGCCGTTCCGGCGCTCGTCTACGGCGTCGGTGCGCTCGGATTCTTTGCCGTGCCCTACGCGACGGTCGCGTATCCCATCGCGCTGATCGTGCTTTCGAAGTTCTGGACCATCGCGCGAGATCGCGGTTACGTGACGACCGCGGACTTCGTGCGCGATCGCTACAACGACCGCGCGCTCGAGATCGCGATTGCGCTTACCGGAGTAGTCGCGGCACTCCCCTACATCGCCTTACAGCTCGTCGGCATGCGGGCAGTCTTCAGCCAGTTCAGCACGCTGGGAGCAATGCACGCGTTCCCCGCGCTGACCGTCGCCTTTGTTCTGCTGGCCGCCTACACGTACACGAGCGGCCTGCGCGCACCGGCGATGATCGCCTTCGTGAAGGACATACTGATCTACGTGACCGTCATCGCCGCGATCACGGTCATCCCCGCACGGCTCGGGGGCTGGGGGCACATATTCTCGCTCTCGGCGGCGGCATTGGCCGCCCGTCCGAAACCGTCGTCGATCTTCCTCGGGCCGCCGCAGTACTTCACCTATGCGACGATGGCGTTCGGCTCGGCGCTCTCGCTCTTCATCTACCCGCACTCGATCACGAGCGTACTCGCCGCGCGCAGCCGCGAGGTGATTCGGCGCAACGCGGCGTTGCTGCCGATCTATTCGCTGCTGCTCGGACTGCTCGCGCTGCTGGGCTACTGCGCGCTGGCCGCCGGCATCTCGACGAAAGACACGACGAGCGTCGTACCGCAGCTCTTCGCGCGCTTCTTTCCCAACTGGTTCGTGGGCGTGGCCGACGCCGCGATCGCGATCGGCGCGCTCGTCCCCGCAGCGATCATGAGCATCGGCGCCGCCAATCTCTTCGCAAGCAACGTCTTTCGCGAATTTTCGCTGCAGCGCTCGCAGGTCGAGACCGTCATCGCGAAGCGGCTGACGCTGGCTATCTGCGCGGTCGCGCTGCTCTTCATCTTCTTCGTCCCCGTTCCGTACGCGATCGACTTTCAGCTTTTGGGCGGCGCGCTGATGCTGCAGATCTTTCCCGCCTTCGTGCTCGGCCTATGGACGCGCTGGTTTCACCCCAAGGCGCTGCTCGCCGGTTGGGCCTGCGGTCTTATCGCCAGCTGCGCGATGGCCTACGCGAGCGGCTTTAGCGCGAACTACGCGCTGCACGCGTTCGGCGGTGCGCTAACCGGTTTCATCGCGCTCTACTCCCTGGCGCTCAACCTGGCGGTGAGCGCCGTACTCACACTTCTTCTCAAGCGAGGCACAACGTGAGCAACAGGATCGATCCAGAAGGGTGGCCGCGCCCGAGCGGCTACGCCAACGGCGTCTTAAGCGAAGGCCGCTATCTCGCGATCGCGGGACAGATCGGCTGGAACGAACGCAACGAGCTCGTTTCGGGCGATTTTGCAGAACAGGCGAGCCAAGCACTGCGCAACATCGTCGCGGTGCTGCGCGCCGCCGGCGGCGAACCCGCGCACCTCGTGCGGCTTACCTGGTATGTCACCAACAAAGATGAGTATCGCGCGAGCCTCTCCGCGCTCGGGAGCGCCTATCGCGAGATCATCGGCGCGGTCTATCCCGCAATGGCGCTCGTCGTCGTGGCCGACCTGCTCGAAGACGGTGCAAAGGTCGAAATCGAGGCCACGGCGATTTTGCCGCCGGCTTCGTAAACGCGCCCTCAAGGCTACAGTGTGCGAAGCCGCCCACATCTTAAAGACCCAAACGATCGGCCCATGGAAGGCGTAGTGCTTGACGAGCTAGCGACTTATCGTAATCACGACAGGATTAGACCGATCGTCGCTCGACGTCGTAAACCACTGCTGCGGGGCAGGGCCTTCCGGGATTCCCAAAAGATGCGGAGTAGCCGTTATCACGTATCTGCCAGGGGTTGTGAAGTTGTAGCCCCAGAAGCTAATGGGAACCCATGCCGTGGTTAGGCCGGTGTTTCGATCGGTGTAGTGGACGGTGATAGTCGTGCCTGACGCGTACCTTCGGTGATCGGCTGACGAGATGCGATAACCCTCGGTTCCCTCTGTAGAGAGTGGCTGGTTTCCGGAATCCACGACCGATAGGCTAAACATCGCCCAGGGAACATTGGTCGTAGCAAAGATTGGGCCATCGGTTACATTGCGGATTGTGAATCGAAGCTTTATTGGTTGTCCCAGCGCATAGGTCGACCTGTCCGTTTCCAAGCCAACGACAAAGACGCCGCTACGCTCAACCGCATCAGCTTGTTGCGCCGAGGCGCACAGCACAAAGACAAAGGCGAGTGCAAGTGTAACTGCGCGCGTGTAGTTCGGGAACTTAATTCTCATTGCCAGCGCCAGGGCGGAGGCGGTAGAGGCGCCACCGAGGCCGGCTCGGTCTGGATATCAGGGTGGTCGTTGTTCATGTCTGGCGTTCCCTATTTGCCAATGATTCGCTGAATCTTTGGGTTGCGCCGACGAACGACGCTCAGGTTGCGGGTAAACCGATCCGCTCGTAGCAGTACCCCGAGACGACGCGAGGTCCGACCTGCTTCAAAAGGCGCCGCAAGCGGGGGACAGGCTTGGCAAGGCAAGGAAGCTTCCGGCGTGGATGCGGCAAGCCAATACGCGCTCGCGTATGCGCTAACGACGACCGCCGGCGTACGCGCCCTTCTTCCGCTGGCCGCCTTCGCCGTCGTGATCCATCTCGGCTTCCTACACTCGCCGCCGGGATTTGCGTGGCTTGGCGGAGCCAAGGTGACGTGGCCGCTGATCGGCATCGCCGTGCTCGAACTCATCGCCGATAAAGTGCCGATCGTCGACAGCCTAATGCACGTCATCGGCGTCGCGGTAAAACCGGCCGCGGCCGCCGTTTTAGTTGGAGGATCGGTGCACGCGCAGTCGCCGCAAGTCCTCACCGGGCTCATGGTGCTCGGCGCGCTCAACGCGCTCGGCATTCACGCAGCGGTCGCCTCAGTACGCGGCGCGTCGACGCTCACGACCGCCGGCATCGCCAATCCGGCAATCAGCACCGTCGAAGACGGCGGCTCGATCGTCGCAACGATTCTCGCGTTCTTCGCACCGTTCATCGCCGCATTTCTCGCGCTCTGCTTCGCAGCCGCGCTCTTCATCCTCGCGCGCAGCGCCTACAAGCGCGTGCGAGCGAGTCACCGTACGTAGCGGCGCCGCGGAACGCTTTGCCGGAGAAGCTCGGACCGACGAGCGCAGCCATGGATGGCGGAGCGAGGAGGCCGAGCAGCAGGAGCGGAGCAGGATGCGGAGCGACGAGCGGTTCGATGGCGAAGCGTTCCGCGGCGCTGCTACGCTAGTGAGGCTCAGCTACGCAGTTTGTAGCGCTGCAGCTTCCCAGTCTCGGTGCGCGGAAGCTCGCTGACGAACTCGATCTCGCGCGGCGCCTTAAACGGCGCAATCTGCATTTTGCAGAACTCGCGAAGCTCGTCGGCCTTGGCGTCGGTAGGCGGGCATCCGTCGACGAGGACGATGAACGCTTTGACGACGTTAGTCTCTCGGGCCGGATCGCGCTTGGCGACGACGGCGATCTCCTTGACGTGGGCGTGCGCGATGAGCGCCTGTTCGACCTCGGGGCCGGAGATATTGTAGCCTGAGGAAACGATCATGTCGTCGGTGCGCGCGACGTACCAGAAGTATCCGTCGGCATCGCGGCGGTAGGCGTCGCCCGGATAGTTCCAGCCGTGCTGAACGTAGATCTGCTGGCGCTCGTCTTGCAGATACTTGCAGCCCGTGGGGCCTTTAACGGCGAGCCGGCCGATCGTCCCATCCGGCACCGGGTTTCCATCCTCGTCGTGGATCTCGGCAACGTAACCCGGGACGGCGCGCCCCGTCGATCCGGCGCGAACCTCGTCTTGCGAGCAGCCGACGAAGATGTGCAGCATCTCGGTGCTGCCGATGCCGTCGAGGATCGCGATGCCCGTCTGTTCGTGCCACTGCTCCCACACGGCGCGCGGCAGCGTTTCGCCGGCGGAGACGCACGTTCGCAGGCTCGAGAGATCGAACTCGTGCGCTCGAGCCGCCATCGCACGGTACGCGACCGGCGCGGTAAAGAGCGTCGTTACGCCGTGCGTCGAGATCGCCTCGAGCAGTTCGGCCGGGCCGGCCTTTTCGAGCAAAAGCGCCGCCGCGCCGGCGTAGACCGGAAAGAGCAGTATGCCGCCGAGCCCGAACGTGAACGCCAGCGGCGGGCTTCCGCAAAAGAGATCGCTCGCGCGCGGCTGCAGCACGCGCGTTCCGTAACCGTCGCAGCAGGCCACCAAGTCGCGATGATAGTGCATCGCGGCCTTCGGCGTGCCCGTCGTTCCCGAAGTGAAGGCGATGATCGCGACGTCTTGGGCCGCCGTCTCGACGTTGGCAAACGTGGCCGGCTTCGTGCGCATCCGCTGCTCGAGCGACGCGATGGGGTGCACGCCCTCGCCGAAGTAGAGGGTTCGCACGCCGCCGTAGCTGCTGCAGGCGCTCTCCAAGTCGGCGCGCAGCCGCACGTCGCAGAGCGCGTGTTTGACCTGCGCCTTTTCCATCATGAAACGCAGCTCGTTCGCGCGATAGAGCGGCATCGTCGTGACGGCGATTCCGCCGGCCTTGAGCACTGCGTACCAGCAGGCCGCGAGCATCGGCGTGTTCGGGGCGCGCAGCAGCACGCGATTCCCCGGCTCGAGGCCCATCTCGTCGACAAGCACGCCCGCGATGCGGTTCGCGGTCGCCAGCAGTTCGCCGTAGCTCCAGCAAAGGCCGCCGGGAGCCAGGAGGCAGCGAGCGTCTTCGTGCCCGGCGACGCGTTCGTCCAATAAGTTCGTGGCCGCGTTGAGCAGCTGGGGATATCGCAGTTCGGGCAGCTCGAAGCGCAGCTCGGGCATCTCGGCACTCGCCGGCAGCCGGTCCTCGGCGAACGTATCCGTGTGGCCGGTGAAGCGCAAGACCTTACCCTTCCAAGACCGCTTTGGCGATCACGACTTGCTGAATTTCACTGGCGCCTTCGTAGATCCGCAGCGCGCGAACGTCGCGGTAGAGCCGTTCGACGATCTCGCCGCGCGTAACGCCGCGTCCGCCGAAGAGCTGCACGGCGCGGTCGCAGATTCGTCCCGCCGCTTCGGTTGCGAACCACTTCGCCATCGCAGCCTCGCGGGTCACGCGAGCGCGGCCGCGATCTTTGCTCCAGGCCGCACGATAGACGAGCAGCGTTGCGGCGTCGAGATCGGTTGCCATCGTCGCCAGCGCCGCTTGCGTCAGCTGCAGCGCGCTCAGCGGCGCGCCGAAGAGCTGCCGCCGCTTGACGTGCGCCACCGATTCGTCCAGCGCGCGGCGCGCGAAACCGTTGGCCGCCGCTCCAACCGTGCTGCGAAAGACGTCGAGCACGCTCATTGCAACCTTAAAACCTTCGCCCTCGGCACCGATGCGGGCAGATTCCGAAACGACGACGCGCTCGAGCTCCAGCGTGCCGAGCGGATGCGGCGAGATCGTTTCGATGCTTCCCTCGGCGCGAACGCCGGCGGCGGCCGCGTCGACCGCAAACGCGCTGAGGCCTCTGGCGCCGCGTTCGCCGGTGCGCGCGAAGACGATGTAGAGATCGGCGATGCCGGCGTTGGAGATCCACGTCTTCTTCCCGTCCAGAATGTACTCGCCGGCGCGCCGGGTCGCGGTCGTTGCAAGCGCGGCGACGTCGGAGCCGGCCTCCAACTCCGAAAGCGCGA
The DNA here is from genome assembly GCA_036489315.1 of Candidatus Cybelea sp. NCBI lineage: Bacteria > Bacillati > Vulcanimicrobiota > Vulcanimicrobiia > Vulcanimicrobiales > Vulcanimicrobiaceae > Candidatus Cybelea > Candidatus Cybelea sp. The sequence continues at coordinate 29,708 of DASXFZ010000013.1, read as the reverse complement.
AGGCGGCGATGCAGCGGCCGGCGACGATCTCCGGGAGATAGCGTTTCTTGAGCGAGGCATTGCCGAAGAGCGCCACCGGACCGCCGCCCAAGCCTTGCATCGCAAACGCGAAATCGGCCAGCGCACTGTGATAGGCGAGCCGTTCGCGCGCCAAACAGAGCGTTCGCACGTCGAGCTCCGCGCGGATGCCGCCGTAAGCACCCGGCACGCACGCGCGCAGCCATCCGCCGCCGGCCAGCGCGCCAACCCAGTCGCGGCAGCTCTGCGCCGCGTCCGCCTCGTTTTCACGAACCGGCGCCGTTGCCAGCCAGCGTTCGAGTCCGGCGCAAAAGGCGCGGTGCTCTTCGTCGAAGAGCGGCAGCTCGAGCACGTCTAGTCGCCTTCGAAACGCACGGGACGCTTGGCGGAAAACGCATCGTAGGCGCGGCGGAAATCGTTGCTCTCCATGCAGGTCGCCTGCGCGCGCGCCTCGGCGTCGATCGCGTCGTCCAGGGGCAGCGACCACTCCTCGCGCAGCATCCGTTTTGTCATCGCGTGCGCCAGCGTAGGCCCGTCGGCCAACGATTGCGCGACCTTTCGCGCACGATCCGCCAATCCGTCGGGCGTGCAGAGTTCGTTGAGGAATCCCCAGTCGTAGGCTTGCGCGCCTTGCAGCGTTCGCCCGGTGTACAGGAGCTCGCTCGCGCGTCCGAGCCCGATGATGCGCGGCAGCATCGCGCAGGCGCCCATATCGCATCCCGCCAGCCCCACGCGCACGAAGAGAAACGCGATCCGCGAACGTTCGGTGCCCAGGCGCAGGTCGCTCGCCATCGCCAAGATCGCGCCTGCCCCCGCGCACGTGCCGTCGATCGCCGCGACGATGGGCTGGGGGCAGGCACGCATCGCTTTCACGACGTCGCCGGTCATCTGCGTGAACTCCAAGAGCTGCGCGGGTGTCGATTGCGTCAGCGGCCCAATAATTTCGTTGACGTCGCCGCCCGAGCAAAAGTCGCCGCCCGCCCCCGACAGCACGATCGTTTTGACGCTCGCGTCGGCGCGCAGCGAGGTAAAGAGTTCGCGCAGCTCGCCGTAGAGCGCAAAGGTCAGCGCGTTCTTTCGAGCGGGCCGGTCGAGCGTGATCGTCAGCACGCGCTCTTCGAGCTGCGCTCGCGCGGCGCTCATCTGATACGGAATGGCAGATCCTCTTCATAGGCGTTGCCGGGACTGTTGCGGGCGATCACGCGCAGGCGGTACGCGCGCACGAAGATCGGCGGCGTATCGAGCAGGTGGATCGTAAAGGCGAAGCGCCCGGGCTTGATGTGCGGCACGTTGATTGAAAAGAGGTTGGTTCGAACCTCGATGCTCGCGACGTTGGTCCCGGTCACGAACGATCCCGACCAGCGTTCGCCGCGGCGAACGTCGAGCGAAGAGAATCGCATCGCCAGGATCTTCGGGGGCGCGCCGTCGCGCTCGATCGGCGGCGTCGGCATCGTCGCGCTGCCGACGGTGACGTTTGCGGGCGTCTCCGGTACCCGCGACCCACATCCAACGAGCAGCACTGTCAACGACCACGCGCCGATGCGATGAAGCACGCTTGAGGTCGTACGGACTCGTTCGCGACGCCACCTGCTCTCGACGGAAGGCACCTCGAAGCATCGGCTCGTAAGGCTCGGGGAATGCAGAACGCGGTCCCGCGAAGCCTCGCGCTCGATTACGCGGTCGGCATCTGCGGCATCTGGATATCCTCCGGCTTCTTTCTCGACGCCTGGGCCCACGGGCACGTTTTGGTCGACACGTTCTTCACGCCATACCACGCCGTTTTCTACTCCGGAATGCTCGCCTTGGCGCTGATCCTCGTCGGTTTTGCTCTGCAAGCGCACGCGCGCGGCTACGCTTGGGCGGAGAGCTTCCCACGGCCCTATCGCTTGGCGCTCGTCGGCATCCCGGTCTTCGTTGGGGCGGGGCTCGGCGACATGCTCTGGCATCACCTCTACGGCATCGAGGAGGGCGTCGACGCGCTCTTGAGCCCGACGCATCAGTTCCTCGGGCTGGGCATCTTCTTTCTGGCCAGCGCCCCGATCCGCTCGGTGCTCGCCGATCGCGGCGCGCTGACGCTGGGGCGCCAGCTGCCGCTCGCGCTCGGGCTGGCCACGTGGCTGGTCCTGGCGCACTTCGGCACCGCGTACGGCTTCGATCCGGCCGCTGGAAAAACCAACGCGCCGCCGCCGATCGCGCCCTTCACGCCCGACTATCTCACGGCGCTCTCGATCGGCTACTACAAGATCGCCAGCGGCGTCTTGATCGTGATCTTCCAGAGCACGCTCATTGCCGGTTTCGCGCTCTGGCTGGTCTCGCGCATGCACCCGAGCCCCGGGATGTTCACGGCGATCCTCTTGCTCGGCAACCTGCCCGCAGCGGCGGCCTTTACCAATCAAACGCCGCTGCTGGCCGTCACGCTCGCGCAGTCTTTGATTACGGGACTCTTTGCCGACACGCTCGTGCGCCTCTACGATCCGCACCCGGTTCGCGGAAAGACTCGAGCCTTTCGCTGGTTCGCCGCCGCCATTCCGATGACGTACATCGGCGTCTATCTGCTGGGAACGGCCGCGTACGGCGGAATTTGGTGGGATTGGAACATCGCGCTCGGCTCGTGGATCTGGTCGGGCGTCTGCGGGTTTGCCCTCAGCCTGCTGATTCTCGCTCGCCGCCCGGCATGATTCCGGCGGGCCTGCTCTGTGCGGCGCTGCTGCTGCACTGCGCGGCCGCCTGGCGCTACGGCTACTTCCGCGATGAGCTCTACTTCATCGCGTGTTCGAAGCACCTGGCCTGGGGTTACGTCGATCAGCCGCCGCTCGTCGCGCTCGCCGCCTGGCTCTCCGCGCCCGCCGGATATCAACTGCTCGCGCTGCGCGCGCTGCCGGTCCTGGCCGCCGCCGGAACCGTCTATCTCAGCGCGCTGCTGGCCAAAGAACTCGGCGGTGGGCGCTTCGCGCAGTTGCTAGCAGGCGTCGCGACGATGCTGCTGCCGGCGTACTTGCTGCTCGGCTCGACGCTGACGACGACTTCGTTCGAGCCCTTCTTTTGGACGCTAACGATCTATCTCACCGTGCGGATACTTCGCGCGTCGCCGAGAATGCTGCCTGCTCTTTGGCTCGCGCTGGCGATGACGGTGGCGCTGGGGACCTATGCAAAGTATTCGATGCTGCTGCTCGTCGTTGCCTCGATCGCCGGCCTGCTGCTCACCGGACGGCGCGACGTGCTGCTCTCGAAGTACGCGCTGGGGGCCGCAGCGCTGGCGGCGCTGTTGCTGCTACCGAATTTGCTGTGGCAGGGGCTGCACGGCTGGCCCTTCCTTGAGGTGATCCGCGGCGATGCGGCGCATCGACCGGCGTTCGCCAACGGTTTCGCGCTCGAGTACTACGACCTCGCGAGCAACGCGAAAGCCTTTGCCCTCGAGCAGCTGATCTACACGAATCCGCTCGCCGCACCGCTCTGGCTCGCGGGCGCGATCGCGCCGTTCAGGCTCGGATCGCTCAGAGAGATGCGCTTTGCCGGCGTGGCGTACGCCGTCGTCTTCATCGTCGCCGTGGCGCTCGCCGCCAAAGGCTACTACATCGTCGGCATCTACGCAGCGCTGCTCGCCGCCGGGTCGGTCGCGCTCGAACGCGCCGCAGCGTGGCTGCGCACGGCGCTCTCGCTCGCGCTGGGTGCGGTCGCGCTCGTCTCGCTGCCGCTCTCGCTGCCGGTGCTGCCGGTGCAAACGTTAATCTCGTACACGCAAGCGCTCGGGTTGACCGGACGCAACGGCGCGCCCGCGCATCTGATTCAGCCGGTCTTCGCCGAAGAGTTTGGCTGGGATCGCTTGGCGAGCGACGTCGCCGCGGTTTACGGTGCGCTGCCGCCGAACGTCCGCGCGCGCACCGCGATCTACGCCGACACCTACGCCGACGCCGGCGCGATCGACTTTTTCGGGCCGCGCTACGGATTGCCGCCGGCGATCTCGAGCCAGAACAACTACTACCTTTGGGGAACGCGCGGCTACGACGGACGCGAACTGATCGCGATCGGGGCGACGCGCATCGCTCTCTTGCGCCGCTACTACCGCAGCGTCAGGCTCGTGCGGATTTCGAGCGAACCGCTCAAATGGATCGTCGAAGGCCCGTCGCCGATCTACCTCTGCCGCGATCCCGTCGCACCGCTCGACGCGATCTGGCCGAGCCTGCGCTGGTACGGCGCCTAACGGGTTGCAGCGCGCTACTTCGCGGCTAGGCTCACGACCACGGCTACCGGCCAGTCGACGCCGTGGGATATCTCGGTAACGGGTTGGCCGCCCGCCGGATAGTTCCAATAGTAAACCGAACTGGAACTCTCGGAATCCCCTGGGCCGACGACGACTGTCGCTTGAAAGCCCTTCTTGCTGCTGTAGAATCCGAACTGGCCGCTCCCGTAGTATAACTCGGTATCGCCGACGTAGTACGCTTGACCGTGGATCAGCAGTACCCGATAAATCGTCTGGCCGTCGTCCAGTACGAAAAACTTGCCGTCCCATTGGATCCCTAAAATGTAGTGCCACGTCCGACTCCCATTGGGGCCCGGAACCTTGACGTTCGTCAGCCGGGTACCTCCCTCCGGAAGCCACGCAAAGAGCGACGGATTGGCATAGCCGAGATAGCCGTTGGTGACCAAGAGGTTTCCGTTGGAATCGTAGGCGCAGCCCTGAAAAACACCGAGTGCGGAGTCGCTGTAGGTCGTCCGCTGGCCGCTGCTCTTCGACCAGATCGCAATGTTTCCCGACGATCCGTCGTCGTTGGCCACCGCAAGGTTGCCGGAAACGGGATCGATCGCGCAGGCGTAGGGTGAGTCGGGAGAATCATCGTAGGTTTTAATCGGCTTCGCTCCGCCGTGCGCAAACTCGAGGATCCGGTTCGCGGAGGCGTCGGTGATATAGACGTTCCCTTCGCCGTCGACGCACTCGCCTTCCGGCTTGGTAAACTGGGTCAAAACGCCCACAAGCTGCTGCGACGAGTAACTGTAGACCGTCACTTCATTGTTGCCGTTGGCAACGTAGATTAAGTCTTGTTTGCTCCGACCGCCGGCAGCATGCGGCTGTGTCTCGGTCATGGCGCCCAGGGCGCTGCCGGCAACCGGCGCTCCGCCGCCGCACGAGACTAAACTCGCCGCCATCAGGCAGCATGACGCCGCGATGAACTTTTGCATTTTCATTGGCTGATCGTCGCCCCAACGGGAGTAGTATCCACGTGATCGTTCTCGTTCGTCGGCGCTCCTCCGGCCGGGTACGCCCACAGGTACGTCGTGCCGGCCGCCGATCCGCAAAAGTCGTTATCCGACCCCGCAATTTCACCGTCGTACTCCACCCCCTGAACCAGATCGCAAACCTCACCGCCGGAGGAGCTTTCGAGATCCGTGGTTCCCGCGATCGTGCCGGTCTTCGAAGCCGTGTTCACCTGATACAGGCAGCTCGTATACGTCTGACCGCAGGCCTGATCCCCAACGATCAGGTCGTTTGCGTTTGCGTCCCACTGGACCATTCCCGGAAAGTAAATCGTCCCTCCGCTCAGCACGATCGTATGTGCGGCCTTCGCGCCCTTGGGCAACTCGGAGAGCATAAACTTTCCGTGTGCATCGCGCCCGTCAAAAAAGAGATTTCCGTCTTGGTATCCGCCGAAGTTGTAGTACACTTGCTTGGGGTTGGCATATTGATCGGGCGTTCCGGAGCCTTTTCGGTAGACGACCACCGCTCCGCTGCTGCCGCTGCCGCTGAACAGCGTCATGACGGCGAGGTTTCCCGTCGTCGAGTCCCACGCGCACGCGTCGGGATGGCCGGCGGTGCTCTTCAACACGTTTTCCAGACGGCCGCTGTGGGAGAGCTCGTAGACGGCGTCGGCGTTGGTGTCGGTCACCCAGACGTTTCCCTTGTTATCCGAACACTCGCCCTGCGGCTGCGAAAAACCCGTAATCCGCGCCAGCAGCTTGAGCCCGGGCATACGATAGATGTAGACGTCGGCGGTCCCGGCGTCCGAAACGAAGAGCAAGGGAGATTTCGCGGCGGCTATTTCCGGCGAGATCCACGACGGACGCCGGTCGGGATGGGCGAGGTTGGACCATCGCGCGACCGAGGTCGACGCACGTCCGGGGATCGCCGCGGCAGAGGGCGCCGTGGAAAGACCACCGCTGCACGCGCACAGCGCAGAGGCGATCGCGAGGACGAGGCCCGCACGCACTGAGGGGCTCATCATTTCTGTCGCCGGCTGATTGCGACGCCGTCGGGCTGATCGAGATTGCTGGTGATCTCGTAGTATGGTGCGCCGCCCGCCGGGTACTTCCAATAGCCCACGTCGGTCGTTTCGCTGTAGTCGCCGATCGCGCCGACGAACTGGGTGACGGGTGACTTCGGCGTTCGCCGATAAACGGCAATCCCGCCGGCGCCGGAGCCTACCGTGAGCTTGATCGTGTCGACGTACTCCGCCTTGATATTTATTTTATACCGATACAGAACGTGATCGTCTACGATCCAGTCCTTGCCGTCGTACGCGATTCCGTCGACGAAGCCCCAGTTCCAACTCGAGGTCGAGTTCGGCCCGGGGAGATTCATGGCGATGATGCTCTTGCTCTTTTTCGGGAGATAGGCGAAGTCGCCGTAGTAATAGCCGCTGTAGCCGTTACTGCTGGCCGCTAATAAGTCGCCCCGGTCGTCGTAGGCGCACGCCGAGAAATGATCGTCGCGAGTGCCGTAATACGTCGGCTTGCCCTTGCCGTGAATGTAGATCGCGAGGTTGCCGTCCCCCTCGTACGCAGGTCCGCCATTGGCGTACGTCTCGCCGTAGTTTGCGACGGCGAGGTCTCCGGTGGTCAGATCGACCGAACACGCAAGCGGCTGGTATGAATCTTGGATAACCTCGAGCGGCTTCGTGCCGCCATGCGCAAACTCACTGATCGTTTTGGCTTGATAGTCGACGACGTAGACCTCGCCGGAGTTCCCGGTGCACGCGCCGGCAGGCTGCTCGAAGTTCGTCAGCACGCCCACCAAGGCGTGCTGCCAGTATTCATACACGTTCACGATACCGTTGCTATTGGAAACGTAGAGCAGCCACTGCCGCGCGAAATGCTGGGACATGTAGGAGCGGCCGTGGCTCCTCGCGATCTGGCTGCCATCCGGCGCGCCGTTTTGCGCCGGCAGACTTCCCGCCCCGCCGCATCCCGCCAATGCTGCCGAAAGCACCAGAGCGCAACTACGAAAACGGACGCTTCCAACTCTCATGTACCGCTCCTTCACCGCCGAGCCAACCCCATCGCTTCCGTATCGGCCGGCCCGATTTACGTTCGACGACTTGCGCGCAGCGTACCTTGCCGGCTCGGCCGCCGGCTCAAAGGCTACGCTTCAGCGAAGCCGGGGATCGTCAGCGCGACGCCGGTGCGCGAGCCGTTGACGAGATCGACGACCGCCTGCGCCACCTCCTCTACGGTCGCGAAGCGCCCTTGCGGATTGCCCTGCGCGAGCAGCGCACGTGTCTCGTCCTCGCTTCGTCCGGTTTTGGCGACGATATTTGCAATCGCGCCGTGCAGGATCGCCGTCTCGGTGTAGCCGGGGCAGATCGCATTGACGGTAACGCCGCTGCCGGCCGACTCGGCGGCGAGCGCGCGCGTTAAGCCGATGACGCCGTGCTTGCTCGCGCAGTACGCGGCGATGTACGGCGCTCCCGCCAGTCCCGCGGTGCTGGCGATGTTGACGATCCGTCCCCAGCCGGCCGCCGCCATCTCGGCAAAGACTTCGCGGGTGCAGAGGAACGTGCCGGTGAGGTTGGTTGCAAGGATGCGTTCCCACATCGCCGTCGTCGTGCGCGAGAGCGTCGCCGTCTCGGCAACGCCGGCGTTGTTGACGAGGATCGCGACCTCGCCGTTGGCCTCGCGGCACTGCGCGAAGGCGCGGCGCACCTCGTCTTCTTTTGCGACGTCGGCGCGCGCGTGAAAGAACGGTGTTTCGGCGACCGCCGAGCGGCTGATGATGCTTACACGCGCCCCCGCCTGCGCCAGTTGTGTGGCGGCCGCGAGGCCGATGCCGCGCGAAGCGCCGGTGACGACGGCGTGTTTGCCTGCGGCGCTCACGCGGTTTCCCGGGCTCGCGCGATCAAACGTTCGAGCTGCTCCTTCCCGGCGACGTACTGCACCGGCCACTGAGCATCTTCGTAGCCGAGCTGCGCCGCGGCGTGCAGCGTCCAGAAGGGATCGGCCAGATGCGGGCGCCCCAACGCGACGAGATCCGCGCGCGCGCCCGCGACGATTGCGTTGACTTGATCGGTATCGGTGATGTTCCCGACCGCCATCGTCGCGATGCCGACCTCGTTGCGAATCTTGTCCGAGTACGGCGTTTGAAACATCCGCCCGTAGACGGGAGCCGCATCGGGCGAGGTCTGCCCGGCCGAGACGTCGATGAGATCGGCGCCGGCGCCTTTGAAGGCGCGCGCGATCTCGACCGCTGCGTCGCCGTCGACTCCGCCCGCCACCCAATCCGTGGCCGAGATCCGCACCGACATCGGACGCTCCTGCGGCCATACGGCGCGCATCGCGCGAAAGACTTCCAGCGGATAGCGCAAGCGATTCTCCAGCGAACCGCCGTACTCGTCGGTGCGCTGATTGCGCAGCGGCGTAATGAAGGACGAGAGCAGATAGCCGTGGGCGCAGTGCAGTTCGAGCATATCGAAGCCGGCCTCGAGGCCCATCCGCGCGGCCCGCACGAACGCTTCGCGAATCTCATCCATCTGCGCGCGCGTGAGCTCCTCGGGCACTTGATTCCGGGGCGCGTAGGGAATTGCCGACGGCGCGAGCAGCGGCCAGTTTCCGTCGTCGAGCGGCTCGTCGCTGCCCTCCCACATCAGCTTCGTCGAGCCCTTCGGCCCCGAATGCCCCAGCTGCAAGCACACCTTCGCACCCGAACGCTCGTGGACGAAATCGACGATCCGTTTCCACGCGACGACGTGCTCGTCGAGATACATTCCGGTGCAGCCGGGCGAGATGCGTCCCTCACGCGTCACGCAGGTCATCTCGGTAAAGACTAAACCGGCGCCGCCGAGCGCGCGCGAGCCTAGGTGCACGAGGTGGAAATCGTTGGGCGTTCCGTCGACGGCGCTGTACATATCCATCGGCGAGACGACGATGCGATTGCGCAGCTCCAGTTCGCGTAAGCGAAAAGGAACGAACATCGGGGGAATCGGCGCGCCGCCGAACCAGCGTTCGACGCGCCCGACGTAGGTCGTGTCGCGCAGGCGAAGATTTTCGTGGCCGATGCGCTGGCTGCGGGTGAGCAGGCTGTAGGCGAACTGCTCGGGGGGCAGCGTCGCATAACGCGCGACGTTCTCGAACCACTCCGTCGAGTTGCGGGCGGCGTTCTGCAGCTTGAGAAATTCGATCTTTCGCGCTGCCTCGTACTGCGGCAGCGCCCGCGAGAGATCGCCTTCGAGGGTGACGAGCGCGTCGACCAGCCCGATCGCGTCCTCCATCGCCAGCTTCGTACCCGAACCCACCGAGAAGTGCGCGGTGTGCGCCGCGTCGCCGACGAGTACGACGTTACCGTCTGTCCAGTGTTCGTTGCCGACGCGCGTGAAGTTGAGCCAGTCGCGACCCCGCAGGTGCGCGCTGTTGGCCATCAGGCGATGCCCGTGCAGATACGGCTCGAAGAGCCGCTCGCAGAACGCGATCGTCTGCTCGGTGCCGGCGCCGTCGAGGCCGTGCGCGAGCCAGGTCTCCTCGCGGCACTCGACGATGAAGGTGCTGCAATCGTCGTCGAAACGATACGCGTGCACCGTGAACCAGCCGTGCTCGGTGCGCTCGAAGATAAAGGTGAAGGCGTCGAGCGGAAGCGTGGTGCCCAGCCACACAAAACGGCAGCGCCCCTTCTGCAGCACCGGTTGAAAGGTGCCCGCGTAGGTCTGGCGCACGCGGCTGTTCCCCCCGTCGGCTCCGACGAGAAGATCGCAGTTCTCGCGCAGCTTCTCGACGTCGCCGATCTCCTGCTCGAAGTGCAGCTCCACGCCGAGCTCCGCCGCTCGCCGCTGCAGGATAGCGAGCAGTGTCTTGCGCGATATACCACAGAACCCGTGGCCGCCGGAGCGAATCGTATGTCCCTCGAAGTGGATCTCGATGTCGTCCCAGTGGGCGAAGGCCTGCGTGATCTCGCGCTGCGTCGGTTCGTCGGCCGCTCGCAAGTTCTCCAGCGTCGCATCGGAAAAGACGACGCCCCAGCCGAAGGTATCGAGAGGGCGATTGCGCTCGTAGAGTTGGACGGGCCACGCGGGAAAGCGCGCTTTGAGCAGTATTCCGAGATATAAGCCGGCGGGTCCACCGCCGATACAGGTCACGCGCACCTGCTTACACTTTGGTGAGAGCCGCAGACGAATCCCGCCCCCTATGGTACGCTGGCCTCGACGCGATGAGATCTACTGCGCTGGCCCTCTGTCTATTCTCGTTCGCCGTGCTCCTGGTTTTCGGCGCCGGCGCGCGACCCGTGCAGGCCGCCGCTTCCGTGACGCTGGCGAGCGGCTTCAACGAGACGCGCACGACGATTCCCGTGACCGTCGAGGGGGTGCGCGCCTCGTGCGTTCTCGACACCGGCAGTTCGGTGATGCTCGTCTCGCCGGCGCTGGCCCGCGAGGCCGGGCTGCAGAGCCAAGGCGGAACCTTCGAGATTGCGCCGGACGGCCGCACCTATGCCGACCGTCAGACCGTCGTCGGCCGCTTCACGGTCGCCGGCAGCGTAATGCGCAACGTCCCGGCTTTGATCTCCGCGAATCTCAGCGGCTCGAGCGCGCTCTGCGGCTACGATTTTTTTGCGCACTTCCCGACCCTGATCGACCGCTACCACCGCACGGTCACGCTCTTCCCGTCCGCGTCGAAGGTCGCGCACCTGCACTGTCTGCCGGTTGCGCTCGCCCCGCGCGTACCGCTGGCGACCGTTGAAATCAACGGCACGTGGCTCGACGACGTCGTGCTCGATTCGGGAATGGCGGGCGGCGGTGCACTGTGGGATGGCGTGCGCTCGCGCTTGAGCCGGCCGCTGATTGCGAGTGCCGACTACACGACGAATCAGTCCGCGGTTCGCAACGGCTTTGCCTGCGGCGCTTCGGCGTGGATCCGGTACGCGGCGGGTGCGCCCGAAACATCGATGCCGATCTGCACCGAACCGCGGCGTCCCGACGGTTACAACGGGATCATCGAAACGAATCTTTCGAGCGTCCACGCGATGGCCGTCGACTACCCGCGCAAGCGCATCTGTTTCGATGTCGCGCAGTACTCGCCGGGCTGGGCGGCAGCACCGCCGCAGGCGCAGGCGCAGCAGCCGCCGAGCAACGGCGGGGCGTGGTCGCGCTTTAACTCACTGCGCCCGCCGCTCTAGTACGCTAGCGTTTCAAAGCGACGAGCAAACCGTCGCAGATCGGAATAAGCGCCGCGTCGACGCGATCGTCGCGCCCCGCTCGTTTGCTCACGAGGCGAAGCGCCCGCGTGCTGGGATCGTCGTTTGCAGGATCGGCGACCGCGCCGTCCCACAGCACGTTATCGACCAGCACGAATCCGCCCGGGCGCACGAGCTCGAGCGCAAGCTCGTAGTATTCGTTGACCCGCTGCTTGTCCGCATCGATGAAGGCCATGTCGAACGGCTCGATGCCCTGCGAGCGCACGCTTTCGAGCGTCTCCAAAGCCGGACCGATGCGCAGGTCGATGCGCTCGGCCACGCCCGCCGACTGCCAGTAGCGCCGCGCGAGGGCCGTCGTCTCGGCATTGACGTCGAGGGCAAGAACATAGCCGTCCGCCGGCAGCGCCAAAGCCATCGCCAGCGAGCTGTAACCGGTAAAGACGCCGATTTCGAGGTAGCGGCGCGCACCGATCGCGTGGGCCAGCACCTGCATTAGACGGCCCTGCTCGGGGCCGATCTGCATCCGCGAGTCGGAGAGCCTGGACGTCTCATCACGCAGGTCCTTAAGCACCGGATGCTCGGGCGCCATCGTCTTGACGATGTACTCGTGAATCGTCGGGTCTTGTATCGCGCTTTTGGTCGTCATCGCCGTATGATACCACCGAAGGCGGGAGCGCTCGGGCAAATCGAGCGTTCCCATCTTCATTCGGCATCGCGCGCGCGGGGTTACCTGGCAGGCGGAGGCGTGGGAGCCTCTTGCGGATCGAGCTGCTGTTCCTGCGGCGCCGCGTCGGCCTGCAGTGTCTGGTCGTCCTGCTGAGTCTGGGTCTGATCGTTCTGTTGCGGCTGATCGTTCTGCTGCGGCTGATCGTTCTGTTGGGACTGATCGTCCTGAGCCTGAGGTTGCTCGCCCTGCGCAGCTTCATCGGCCGGCGGGGCGACGTCGAAGGCGGCGACGGTCGGGCCGGCGTTGCCCTGCGGGAGCGCCGCGGCGGCGATCGGCGTCGCATAGCTCGGGATTCCCTGGTCCGCCGGGGCGGGATAGTAGTAGGCCGCTTGGTCCGGAACCGGGGCCGGCGCTTCTTCTTCGTAGGGCGCCTTGTCGCGGGCGACCTCGTTCAGCGTTCCGTTCGAGCCGTAGACCATCGTCACGGCCGCCGTCGTCCACGGCGAGTCCGGATAGGCCGACCGCAGCACCGAGATGGTCGCGACGCCGGCTGCACTCGAGGACTGGCCGCAGCGCCAGTACTCGCGCATCAGGTGGGACATCGTCCGCGGCAGCCACGGATCGCGCGGATAACGGTGCTGCCAGTCGAGAATCGCCAGCTCCAGGTGATTCAACGAAGTCGAGGTGTCGGGGTTGAGCATGTCGCGAACGTCGCGTTTGTCGTAGTCGTCTAACCGGTTTCTAATTTCGAGCACGCTCTGGCTAGATGGACCGAAGTATTCATCTGCCGGCGCGGCGCTTGTCGGGGAATCGGCTCGCGCTATCTGGAGCGAAGCGGCAAGCAGAATGCTCAAAGTAACGAGCGCTTTGCGCATCATAAACTCCTCAAAGGCAAAGAACCGCAAGATTGCGGTATGCAACAATTGTCGGAGTCTACGCAGCGACCGTCAACTTGTGTAACTCTGCAAACGGAGTTACACGGGCGATTCTAATCCATCCGCAATCAGTTAGCGGGCGCTTAGTTAGAGAGCCGTTAAAAGTGGATGAGTTCTTAGTGCAGCGAGCGCGTGTAGATCTCGTCGAGATCTTCCACCGTGTTGAGCGTCACCGCATCCTTCACGGCCGAGTTGTCCACCCCGCAGGAGGCCCGCATCGAGCCGGCCAGCTCGTCGCCGTGGTTGTAGCCGCGGACTGCCGCGTTGTGCGCCTCGATCGTCGCCTTGTCGGTCTTGCCGTTGGCGATGACCCACTTTTCGAACTCCATGTAGCGCGGCTTGGCGGTGCGCACGAACTCGATCGTCTTGTCGCGGTCGAGCCCCAGCGCGCCGAGCGTCATCGCGTCGAAGCCGGCGCCGCATTCGTCGTAGCCCGCCGGCAAAGCGTCGCGCGCCGCGAGCGAGAGCTTCAGCCACAGACGGGGGAGATGGATCGCTCCCAGCGGACCCGCGGTCCCCGAGCTGACCAATGGAACGACGGTGGTTTGAGAATCAGACGCCATTGCGAGTCCTCCTAGACTTGAAAGTGAGTTCGGAAATGCCGGACTTATCGAGTTCTCCCAATCCGAGAGTCTTCATCCGTTCGTACTGTTCGAAGGTTGCCGCTGCGAGCGGCAGCTCCAGCCCGGCTTGCTTTGCGAGTGCCAGCGCGATGCCGCTATCTTTAGCAGCGTGCGCGGCCGAAAAGTAGACGTCGTGGTCGCGGTTCTGCATGTCCGCGCCGTCGGTCTCAAGCACGCGCGAGTTTGCACCCGTCTGCGAAAAGACTTCGCGCAGCATATCGAGATCGAGGCCGAGCGCGTCGCCGAGGCCAAGCCCTTCGGCAAGCCCCGCGGTGTTAATGTTCATCACCATGTTCACGAGCGCTTTGACCTGGGCCGCGCGCCCCGCCTCGCCGATGTACCGCAGCGATGCGCTCATCTTTTCAAACATCGGCTCGAGCTTTTCGTAGGTCGCGCGCCGGCCGCCGATCATCAAGTAGAGCGTGCCGTTGCGCGCCTGCGGAATCGAGCTGGCCATGCAGGCTTCCAGCGCGTCGGCGCCCGCTGCCCGTGCAAGCTTTTCGATGTCGACGTGCACGTGCGGCGAAACGGTCGCGCAGTTAACGAAGACTTTCCCCGCGGCCCCGGTGAGCAGCGAATCCTCCGGCGGCGCAAAGATCTCGTACATCGCGGCGTCGTCGGTGACGACCGTGACGACGACGTCGGCGAGCGCCGTGACGCGCGGCAGCGAGGCGGTCACCTCGCCGCCCGTCTCGGCGGCGGTCGCGTGGGCCGATTCGGGGTTGAGATCGTAGAGGGCCACGATCGGATAGCCGGCGTCGTTGAGGCGCTTGGCGATGTTCGAACCCATCCGCCCGGTCCCGACGATGCCGACCTTTTGCAGCGTGCTCATATCAGGGACGGAGACTATGCTTGCTCTCGGCCCAGCGAACCTGCAAGGAGGCGAGCAGCAGCCTGCCGGCAAACACCCCAAGCGGCCGAACTAGAATGGGGAAGTACGCTATCATCCCTTTACACCGCTTAACGGCCGCCTCACTTCCCTTAATATCTCTCACGCTACTCCATATAGGAGATCTCAAATTGCATTTCAAGCGAACATTGGCCGCCGCGGTGGTGCTGATCGGGGCGAGTCTGAGGACCTTCGCCTCGGCACAAGTTGAGAGCACGCCGATCCCGGCCCCAAACAAACCGAACTTCTCATCGGAGGAGTTCTTGCTCGGTAACTGGACCTGCAAAACCAAAAGCGCGCGGCGCCCGGCGGTCTACGTAACGACGTCGACCTACACCCTCGACCCGACGGGTTATTGGATCAACCAAACCTCCACGACGGCGAAGACCTCGTGGGTCTCCAAGCAGCTCACGACGATGGATCGCATCACCTACGATTCGGACAGCAAACGCTGGGTCGACGTTTCGTGGGGTGACGGCGGCGCCTACGGCCTCGCGTTTTCAAAGGGCTGGGTCGGCGACCAGATCGTTTGGCACGACGTTTCGTTTGCACCGGGACCCGACATCAGCGCGCAGACCGATACGACGACGACAAAGGTGAGCCCCACGAAGCTCACGTCGACGTCGTCCTTTACCGAAACCAAGACCGGACGCCACGTTAGTGTGTCGACCGTTTGCACCAAGAACTAATCCCCGGCTCTTCCCGCTAAAAGAGAAGCGCGAGAACGAATCGTTCTCGCGCTTTTCGCTTTCGGCTGCCGGCGTAGAGTTAGTAGCCTTCTTCTTCCTGGTTGCTCTCGGTGAACGACGACGGTTCTTCTTCGTCGCCTTCGTAGGCGGGTTTTTCGTCCTCGTAGTTGGACTCTTCGTCCTCTTCCTCGAGCTCGTAGCCTTGCGGGCCTTCCACCTCTTCGTCCGCGGTATCTTCCTCTGCTTCGAAGATCTCCTCGGCATCGATCTCGGCGGCGCGCGGTGGTGCCGGCGGAGCGGGAATCGGCGTGACGGCGTCAAGCGGTTTGCTGTCGTCGATCTCTTCCTCTTCCTCTTCCTCGACCTCGCTCGGGCTCTCGGCGGCTTCGGCCGGTACCTCGGCCGCAGCCTCCCGCGTGGCGACCGCGGTCTGCGATACCACGTTCTGCTCGTCGCCCATCAAGAGTCCGTACTCACGGCGCTCCGTCTCGCCCATCTCGTCTTCAGGCGTCCGGATCTCGACCTCTTCGCGGTTCTCGGTGAGGACCTTTACGTCGAGTGCGAGCGACTGCAGCTCCTTGATGAGCACCTTGAACGATTCCGGAACGCCGGGTTCCATGACGTTCTCGCCCTTGACGATCGCTTCGTACGTCTTCACGCGTCCGACGACGTCGTCCGATTTCACGGTCAGCAGCTCTTGCAGCGTGTACGCCGCGCCGTAGGCTTCGAGCGCCCAGACTTCCATTTCGCCGAAGCGCTGGCCGCCGAACTGTGCTTTGCCGCCCAGCGGCTGCTGCGTGATCATCGAGTACGGGCCGGTCGAACGCGCGTGGATCTTGTCGTCGACCAAGTGCGCCAGTTTGAGCATGTAGATCAAACCGACGGTAATCGGCCGCGAGAAGCGATCGCCCGTGCGGCCGTCGCGAAGCCACGTCTTGCCGTCGGCCGGCAGGCCGGCGTCTTGCAGCCATTCCGCGATATCCTCGGCGTGCGCACCGTCGAAGACCGGCGTTGCCACGCTCATGCCGAGCATGCGCGCCGCCCAACCGAGGTGTGTCTCCATGATCTGTCCGAGGTTCATGCGCGACGGCACGCCCAGCGGATTGAGGACGATGTCGACCGGCGAACCATCTTCCAGGTACGGCATATCCTCTTCCGGGAGCACCTTGGCGATGACGCCCTTGTTGCCGTGGCGCCCGGCCATCTTATCGCCCTGCAGAATCTTACGCTTCTGCGCGACGTAGACGCGCACGAGATGATTGACACCCGGCGAGAGCTCGTCGCCGTTCTCGCGCGAGAAGACCTTGACGTCGATGATCTTGCCCTTCTCGCCGTGCGGCACTTTGAGGCTCGTGTCGCGCACTTCGCGCGACTTCTCGCCGAAGATCGCGCGCAGCAGCCGTTCCTCAGCGGTCAGCTCGGTCTCGCCCTTGGGCGTGACCTTGCCGACGAGGATGTCTTCCGGGCGCACTTCGGCGCCGACGCGGATAATGCCGCGCTCGTCGAGATCTTTGAGCGCGTCCTCACCGACGTTGGGAATGTCGCGCGTGATCTCTTCGGGCCCAAGCTTCGTGTCGCGCGCTTCGCACTCGTACTCCTCGATGTGAATCGAGGTGAAGCGGTCTTCTTTGACCATGCGCTCGCTGATCAGGATCGCGTCTTCGTAGTTGTAGCCTTCCCACGGCATGAACGCGACCAGGACGTTTTGTCCCAGCGCGAGCTCGCCTTGTTCCGACGACGGTCCGTCGACGATCACCTGACCCGCGCCCACGCGATCGCCGACCGCAACGATCGGACGCTGATTGATGCACGTGCCGGCGTTACTGCGAACGAACTTCAGCAGTTCGTAGGTCTTCTCGACGCCGTCGGTATTGCGCACCGTGACGCCCTTGGCGTCGACGGCGGTAACGTCGCCGGCTTCGTCGGCCACGACCAGGCTGCCCGAATCCTTGGCGGCGCGATACTCCATGCCGGTGCCGACGATCGGCGCGTCCGGACGGAGCAGCGGCACGGCCTGACGCTGCATGTTCGCGCCCATCAGAGCGCGGTTCGCATCGTCGTGCTCGAGGAAGGGGATCAGCGCGGTCGCCACCGAGACGATCTGCTTGGGCGAGACGTCCATCAACTGCACGCGCGCGGCGGGTTCTTCGATGTACTCTTCCGCATAACGGCAGACCACCGAGTCGGCGGTGATCTTTCCGCTCGGGGCGTCGACCGGCGTGTTCGCTTGCGCGATGATGTACTCGTCTTCGCGATCGGCCGTGAGGTAGACGATCTCGTCGGTCACGATGCCGTCGCGCACCACGCGGTACGGCGTCTCGATGAAGCCGAACTTATTGACGCGCGCGTAGGTCGCGAGCGAACCGATCAGGCCGATGTTCGGGCCTTCCGGCGTCTCGATCGGGCAGATCCGTCCGTAGTGCGAGTGGTGAACGTCGCGCACTTCGAAGCCGGCGCGCTCGCGCGAGAGGCCGCCCGGCCCCAGCGCCGAGAGACGCCGCTTATGCGTGAGCTCCGCGAGCGAGTTGGTTTGATCCATGAACTGCGAGAGCTGCGAGGAGCCGAAGAACTCTTTGATCGCCGCGACGACGGGGCGAATGTTGATCAGCGCCTGCGGCGTGACCGTCTCGATATCCTGAACGGTCATGCGCTCGCGGACGACGCGCTCCAAGCGGAGCAGGCCGACGCGGAACTGATTCTGCAGCAGCTCTCCGACCGAGCGGACGCGGCGGTTGCCGAGGTGGTCGATGTCGTCCTTGGGCACGATCCGCGTCGCGACTTTGATCAAGCGGCGGATGACCGCGACCATGTCGGAGCGGTTCAGGCACTTCGCGCCGATCGGCGGCATCTCGAGCCCGGCATCGGCGTACTCGTCGATGACGACGTACGGGTGATCGACCCGCGCGTCGACGTCCGGGTTCTCGATCCGGTAATGGAACTTCGCGTTGAGCTTGTAGCGGCCGACGCCGGCGAGATCGTAACGCTTTTCGTCGAAAAACAGCGACTCGAGGAGCTTCTCGGCGTTCTCGGCGTTCTCGGGCTCGCCCGGACGCAGCTTCTTATAGATCTCTTTGAGCGCGTCTTCGCGCGTCTTGATGTCGCGGTCTTTCTCGATCGAGTTGCGGACCAGCGGGCTGTCGTCGAACAGCTTGAGGATCGCCTCGTCGCTCTCCCAGTCGCAGCCGAGATCCGGGCGCGAGAGCGCGCGGATGAAGGTCGAGACGTAGATCTTGCGATTTTTGTCGATGCGGACGCCGATCGTTCCCTCGGTCTCGTCGTTCTTCGTGCCGTTGTCGGTCTCGAACTCGATCCAGGCGCCGCGGTTCGGAATGATCGTCGCGTTGTACGTGGGGCGCGAGTTCGTATCCACGTCCTGGCTGTAGTAGACGCCCGGCGAGCGCACGAGCTGGCTCACGATCACGCGCTCGGCGCCGTTGATCATGAAGGTGCCCTTGTCGGTCATGAGCGGGAAATCGCCCATGAAGATCTCTTGGTCGGGGATGCCTTTGATTTCACCCGACTCCGCCGTGATCAGACGAACCCGGACGCGCAGCGGCGCGCTGTAGGTCATGTCGCGCTCGCGGCACTCCTCGATCGAGTACTTCGGCTCTCCCAGCGAGTGCTCGCCGAACTCCAGGATCAGGTTGCCGGTGAAGTCTTTGATCGGCGAGATCGAGGCGAAGGCTTCAGCGAGGCCCTCGGTCTTGAACCAATTGAAGCTGGCTTTCTGGAGCTCGATGAGGTTGGGAATCTCGAGCACGTGCGGAATCTTGGCAAAGGAAAACCGATCCCGTTTGGGGCCCGGCTCCGGGCGCTGCTCGATGGTGAACGCGCCGGTGGGCATCGGGAACGTGGACGGCATTACACTGGAAGCGCCGTTTCCTGCCAATGCGATCTTTGAGGCAGCAGATCGCTTCGGCTTGCTCTTGGCGTCCCCTGAGGCTTTCGCGGGGGACTTCGGAGCCGTCGTCTTCGCCATTACTCTCTTTCTGTACGGTTGAAAATATTTAGTTAATAATTTCGTGGGGCACTACAGCCTTCCGGGCACACCAAAAAGACGAAACACGGGCTCCGTTTACCGGAGGTGTCTCGCCCTTCTCTTTTGGCGACTGTCATGCGCCCCGGGGCATAGGAAACGAGTTTATCACCCGTCGCCACGAGCGTCAAGGAAACCTTCCTCGGAGGGAGCAGGCGGGCGCCGCTTGCGCGGCGGCGGGGGTCAGCTAGGCGACACTTGAATGCTTGCCTCGGTGACGACAGCGCAGCCGGACATCATGGGGATCATCGGCTCGGCCTTCCGAGCCGCCTGGCCGCTGATGGAGCGGCGCATGTTCGTCTATTGGATCCTGGCCGCCCTGACCGCGCTCGGCGTCGTTTTCGGAATGTGGCTGGGAGAGTTCGCCGGCCCGTCCGACCAGCAGGCGGTGCACCTCGAGATCGCTGCGCAGCCGGTCGCGGCCTTCGCCGCGATCGCGATGTTCTTCATTTTGCCCGAGGTGATCCGCCTCGTCCGGCCGGCCTTCAAGATGACCTTCATCCTGGTGCTGGCCATCATCGGCATCGGGTTGGTGGTCGGAATCGCCACCGAGATCGGCTTCGTGCTGCTGATCTGGCCCGGCATCTGGGTCGCGGTCAAGCTCAGCTTTGCAACCTACGCCTATCTGCTCGACCCAGGGACGAATCCGTTTCGCGAGTCGTGGGCGCTCACGACCGGGCACTTCTGGCAGACGCTCGGCTTCATGGTGGTGCTCTCGATCTTCGTGGGGCTCATCGAACTCGTGCTGCTTGGCCTGCCGCTCGCGCTGGCGTGGGTCTTCCCGTCGGGCGCAGTCGTCCTCAGCCCGATCGCGTTTCTCGGGGTGGTGTACCTTTACTATGTAACGTTCATCGCCTATATGCGCTGGCTGCTCGAGCTGCGCGGCCTCAGCGAGCTCGGACTACCGACTTCTCCGATTTCGATTCACTGATCTGACGGACGCGGGCTGCCAGCGCCTCGCCGTTGAGCCCGAAGAGCGCGCGCTGCTTATCCTGCGAATCGTGCTGAACCAGCACGTTTGGAACGCCCATCCGCTCGACGCGCAAATTGAGGCCGCGGTCGGAGACGAACTCCGCCACGGCGGTGCCGAATCCGCCGGCCAGCGAGTGTTCTTCCAGAGTAATGACGTGCGAGTGGTCGCGTTCCAGATCGAGCAGCAGCGCCTCGTCGAGCGGCTTGGCGAAGCGCGCGTTCACGATCGTGACCGGGCTGCTCTCCGGACTCGTGCCGAGCAGCGCCGCAGCGTCGAGCGCGATGTCGACCGACGTGCCGTAGGCAAGGATCGCCACCTTGCGGCCGCGGCGCAGCACTTCGGCCTTCCCGTGAATCAGCGGCGCGAGCGGCTCGTCGTGGCGGCCGCTGGTCGAGCCGCGCGGGTAGCGAATCCCCGTCGGCCCGTTGAGCGTCAGCGCGTGCTCGAGCATCGGCAGCAGCTCGGCCTCGTTGCGCGGCGCCATTAGCGTGAAGTTGGGCAGCGTGCGCAGGTAGGCGATATCGTAGAGCCCCATGTGCGTCGGGCCGTCGTCGCCGACGAAGCCGGCGCGATCCATGCAGAAGACGACGGGAAGATTCTGCACGACGACGTCGTGCACGATCTGATCGTACGCTCGCTGCAGGAAGGTCGAGTAGATCGCGCAGACCGGCCGCAGGCCGCTCGACGCTAGACCCGCCGCAAAGCAGACCGCGTGCGCCTCGGCGATGCCGACATCGAAATAGCGCTCGGGAAAGCGTTTGCCGAACTTCGCGAGGCCGGTGCCGTCGGGCATCGCCGCGGTGATGCCGACGACGCGCGGATCCTTCTGCGCAACGGCGATCATCGCGTCGCCGAAGACGTCCTGGAACTTCGGGCGCCCGCCGGCCGAGGTTTTCTTGCTGCCGTTGCTAGGTTCGAACGCGTTGGCGCCGATGCCGTGGAACGTGCGCGAATCGCGCTCGGCGGGCTCGTAGCCCTTGCCCTTGACGGTACGCACGTGCAGCAGCACCGGGCGGTCGAAGTCCTTCGCCGTCTGCAGCGCATCGAGCAGTACGTCGTAGTTGTGGCCGTCCACCGGGCCGATATAGCGAAAACCGAGCTCCTCGAAGATCACCGCCGTCTTCTCCGCGGGGCCGATGAAGTGCATCGCGCCGATCTCCGCGCCCTCGATCGCGCGCTTTGCTGCGCCGCCCAGCGGGATGCGCTTGAGCACCTCCCGGCCGGTGCGGCGCACGAAGTTCGCAAACGGCTTGGTGCGCAGCATCGAGAGATAGGTGGCGATCGAGCCGACGTTGGGCGCGATCGACATCTCGTTGTCGTTGAGGATCACGATAAACGGCGTCCGCAGCGCTCCGGCGTTGTTGAGCGCCTCGTAGGCCAGGCCGCCGGTCAGCGCGCCATCACCGAGTACGGCGACGACGCACTCGTCGCTGCCGACCAGATCGCGCGCCAGCGCCATGCCCAGCGCCGCCGCGACCGACGTGCTGGCGTGGCCCGCCCCGAACGGATCGTACGGCGATTCGCTGCGCATCGCGAAGCCCGAGAGGCCGCCGCCCTTGCGAATCGTCGAGAAACGGTCGCGCCGGCCCGTGAGAATCTTGTGGACGTAGGTCTGATGGCTGACGTCCCACACGAGCTTATCGGTCGGCAGATCGAGGACTTTATGCAGCGCAATGGTCAACTCGACGACGCCCAAATTCGGCGCGAGGTGGCCGCCGTTGACGGCGCACGTGCGGACGAGCAGGTCGCGAATCTCACTTGCCAGGACATCGATTTCGCTGCGTTTGAGACGTTTGACGTCGGCCGGTGAGTCGATCCGCTCGATGATCATTGGCGCGGTTATACGAAGCTACGCGCCGATGCCCTGCGTTGCCGCAACGATGCGGGCGCAGAGGGCCGCGGCGCGCGGCGCGGTTTTTGCAAGCCAGCGCGCTTGCCGCCAGTTTCTGGGGCGCAGCATCGCGCGCACGGGATTGGTCCAGTCGCCCGATAGCTCGTTTTCGGGCGTATCGAGGATCACCCGAACCGCCGCCACGCGCTCGGCGCGCAAACGCCCTGTCTCCATATCCACAGCCGCGTAGCCCAGCGCCGCCCAGCGCCCGCGGGCCGCTCCGTTGACGATGGCCTCCGCGGTCAGGAGCGGATCGACGACCGGCTCGATGCGCAATCCCAGTGCGGCCCGAATCAACGCACCGGTCAGCTCTTCGTCGCAGTGCAGCACGCTGCCGTCGGGGCGGCGCACCTCGCGCGGAATCACGACCGTCCCGGTGGGCAAGCCGCGGCGCAGCCCGCCCGCGAGGCCGCAGCTCACGACCGTATCGCCGAGTGGTTCCTTTAGACCGGCCAGCGCGATTCCAGTCTGCACGATGCGCGCGCGCGGCATCGCGCTTCGCAGCGCCTTACACTCCAGCGCCGTCGCGCCAATCAGCACGACGCCCGGATTAGCCGGCAGCGGCATCGTCACGCTGCATCGATCCGTCGACGTAGCCGTTTTCGCGAAACCACGCGACCGCGCGCACCAGCGCATCGCGCACCGGCGTCGGGCGGTAGTCGAGATCGCGCTGCGCGCTTGACGAATCGGCGTACATCCGCTCGCGGGAAAGGCGCACTCCCTCGAGCGGAACGTCGGGCTCGGCGCCGCTGATCCGGGAGCGCAACTCATCGGCGCATCCCGCCACGTATGCGAGCGCGTAGGGCGCGCGCCACGCCGGCATCGGCTTGCCGGTGATCTCTGCAAGCATCGCCCAGATCTCGTCCATGCTCAGATTCTCGCCGCCGATCGGATAGCGCGCGCCGGCGCGTCCTTGCTGCAGCGCGGCGACGTGCGCGCGTGCGACGTCCTCGACGGCGACCAGGTTCATCCCGCCGCTGCCCGGCGCTTTCGCGAGGATCTTCCCGCGCGCGAAGTCGCGCACGAGCTTTCCCGTGGGAGTCGGCTTGGCATCGCCTGGCCCCACCGGCGCGGTGGGGAGCAGCGCGACGGTTGGAATGCGCGCGGCAAAGGCCGTGCGTTCTTGATCGAGCTTCGAGCGATGGTAGCGTCCTTCGGCGTGCCCGAGCGTTGCCGAGCTCGAGGTCAGCACGGCGCGTTCGGCGCCGCCGAGATGTGCGGCGAGCAGCAAACTCGCCGTGCCCTCGACGTTGACCGCGGCGATCTCGTGCGCCGCCCGCGGCGAGAACGTGTAGAGCGCCGCGCAGTGCACGAGATATCGGCAGCCGCGCAAGGCCGATGCAAACGCACCGACGTTGCGAAGATCGCCGACGACGTGCTCCGCTCGGTCGTCGACGCGCTTCCCGTCACGCACCAAGGCGCGTACGGCGTAGCCCGAATCGAGCAACTCGCGCAGAATGTGCGAGCCCACGAAGCCGGTCGCGCCGGTGAGAAAAACACGCTCGCCGCTAGCCATGGAGCACATTGCGAGCGGCGATACGATTCTGCCTGCCGCACCAGGGCTATCCGGCAGGCGCACGGTACTTCGAGAGTATGAAGTTTTCCGTTGCGGCAATTGCCGCCCTCACAACCCTCCTTGCCGGTTGCAGTGCGGGATCGACGGCCTCGTCGGTACCCGTCGCCAATGCGCCCGCCGGAGCAGCCTCGACGGCAGCTGGAGCGGCCGTCTCACCGGATGCATCCGAAAATGCCGCTGCTGCGTATTGCACGCGGACTCACGGCATAGTCGAGCATCGCCAAGCCGTGTACGGCAGCAACGGCACATCGTTGCTTTTCCTCGCCCGTACGGCGAACTTTTGCCAGTATACGCAAAAGGGGCCCAGCGGCTCGCGCATTCACGTCTTGCTGAACACGCTCTACACGAAGAAGCCGACGCTCGCGGCGCTGGCCTACATCCTCGCACCCTATCCGACGGGTACGTGCCAAGGCAATCCGGCGTCGTGCTACTGCTCGCAGCTCGGCGGTTCCGACCAGTTCGGCGGGTCGACCGGCGCCGGCGGCGGCTGGTACCTCAAGGGCGCGATCGATGAAACGCTCGAGGCCTGCATCTTCCCGGATATGTCGTCGATCGATTCGTGGGGGCTCACGTACCATTCCCACGGCATTATTCGCGGGAAGAACCTCGACAAAGTCTTGAGGTATAAATACCCCGGCGGCGGCTAACCGCGTCTGCGCTCGGCTAACCCCACCTCGGTGTCATCCTGAGCTTGTCAAAGGACGGTCGTACTCCGCAAAAGCTGGCAGCAAAAAGAGGGGGCCGAGCTTACGCGTGCGACGCCCCGAGCTCCCAAGCGGCAAGCTTTTTGCGCGCGGTTCCGAATTCGCCGAGTTGATAGATGGACGCCCCAACCGGAGAAAACGTAAACGCCTCAAACGGTTCGGCGAGCATTTTATCCAGGTAGGCAGATGGACCAACGCCGATGGTGACGTGGGGATTGAAATGGTCGCCGCTGGCCTTTGGAACGAACGTCGCGACGTAGTCGATCATGAAGGCGTTTAGCTTCGGGTCGCCCGAGCCGGCCAGCTCGTAGAAGGCTGCATCGGTCCCCG
Source organism: Candidatus Cybelea sp. (assembly GCA_036489315.1). Lineage (NCBI taxonomy): Bacteria > Bacillati > Vulcanimicrobiota > Vulcanimicrobiia > Vulcanimicrobiales > Vulcanimicrobiaceae > Candidatus Cybelea > Candidatus Cybelea sp. Next base: position 4,991 of record DASXFZ010000013.1, on the reverse strand, counting down.
TAGCGAGCGTAAACGGCGAGACGGCGGCGATGATTTGCTGCTGCAGTTCGAGCAACTCGGGCGTCGGGCGGACGACGATGCCCCCAAGCCCGATCGGCCCGGCTGGAATGTAATACCTTGCCGACACTAGCACCGATTTCGGGGAGCGCTGCCGCGGGAACAAACCGTTGGACGACGGTAATGTGCGGCCGGTGCGTTGCGTCGAGAGCAAAGCCTTTGGGGAAGACTCCGAGCAGCTCGGCGTTGGCTGCGTTCGCGTGCTCGATCATCGCGGTGCCCGGTTCCAGAGCGATGTCGATCGCCGTGACGCTAGCCTCGGGTGCTCCCATACTCATGCAAACCCCTCAATACCGTTATGGCGTTAAATGGCTTCGATCTTTGCCATCATCCCCAGATCTTCGTGATCGAGGATGTGGCAGTGAAACAAGAACTCGCCCCTGATCGTGGGGTCGCGGAAGTCCATCAGCAGCGTGAGCGTGCCGGGAACGGTCTTGCCGCCGACGGTGCGCCGGTGCGGCACGACGACGCTATCCGCCCAGTGCGGATGCTCGACGGCGACCCCGTCGATCTTCTCGACGACGAAGTGCGTTTGATGGATGTGGAAGTCGTGAATCTCCTCGGTGACGTTCTGGATCTGCCATTCTTCAGTCGTGCCGGTATGCACCACGAACATTGGCGGAGCGTGAACCGAATAAGCCTTACCGTTGATAAAGAATCGCGGTTTGCCGTTCTCGCTCATGATCACGACTCGCTTGACCGAAGGCGGCGGCAGCGGGGTCGTGTAGACGTTGCGCGGCAGCGGCTCGCCGACGCGTAAGGGCGATGCGATGTGCGCGATGTGACCGCCGTGCCTGGGCGCGCGCAGATCTCCCAGGACCAGCGGCGGATCGGGGTCGCCGTTGGGCCCGGTGTTGTAGCAGAGCGAACGGAAAAGCGCGTGGCCGCCGGACGGTCCGGTGACCACGAACTCCGCGCGGGCCGCCGGCGGAATCGTGATCGAGGAAACCATCTTCGTGGCCGGCGTTCCGGGATATGTATCGAGCGCAAAGCCGTCGATCGCGACGAGCTCGAGCCGCTCGCCCGGGATCTTCAGCTTCAGCGTCCGATGCCCGGTCGCGTTGACGAGCCGGAAGAACTGTTTCTCGCCGGGCGCGATCGTGATCGTCGGCTTGACGGCGTTGTTGAGCGAGGTCGTCACGCCGTCTTTGGTTACGCAGGGCGCGCTGTTGCTGCCGTCGGGGCGCGCGTCGTCCCCGCCGAGGCCGGTGGCGCGCACGATGATCACCCGCTGCTTCATCTTGCGCAGGCCCGGCAGATGCCGCTCGAGGCCGTCGACGACGATCGCGCCCGACATCCCGCTCTCGCCAACCTGGAAGTTGGTCTCGCCGTGAACGTGCGGGTGATACCAGTAGAGTCCGGGTTCCTGATTGGCCGGCACGTGCACGACGTAATGCAGCGACTGCCCCGGCTTCGCGAGCATCGTCAGCACGTCGTCGCCCGGCTTTTTCGGTGAACTGCCGAGTCCGTGAAAGTGCAGGTTCATATCTTCCTGCGCCCCCGTATCCGGTTTCATGCCTTCCATCTGCATGCCGCCCTGCACCGCCGCCGGCGGCGGAACGTCGGGAAGATTGTTTTGGAGATTGAGGACGATCGTGTCGCCCGGCTGCACCTCGATCGTCGGCGCGACGTCGTTGGCGCCTTGGTAGTCGAAGGTCGGCATGCCGTCGGCATAATTTTGCGCGGCTTCGAGATCGACCTTAGCGACGCCGCTGACCGACTTGACCAGGGGCGGCTCCGGAAGTTCACGCCCGGACATCGGGCGCGCGACGGCTCCGGGCGCAACGGCCAGCGCTCCGGGAAGCGGCGTTACGGGCCCGCTATCGTGGCCGCCGCAAGCCGCAAGTGCAAACGACGCAACCAGCAGCCCGATCGCGCCGCGCCTCATGGAACGGACGAACTTTAGCCGCTGAAGGCCGCGCGAACCGATTCACGCAGCGAGGCCGTCGTGCGAATCACCGCCGTCGGCTCGTAGCCGCAGTGCGCCATGCAGTTATTGCACGACTCATGCTTGCCGCGGCCGTACTTCGACCAGTCGGTCTCGTCGAGCAGCTCTTTGTACGTGCGGGCGTAGCCCTCTTTGCTCATCAGGTAGCAAGGGCGCTGCCAGCCGAAAACCGTGTAGCACGGGATGCCCCACGGCGTGCACTCGAAGTCGACCTTCCCTTCGAGAAAGTCGAGATAGAGCGGGCTGTGATTCAGGCGCCATTTCTTGCGCTTACCGCCCGCGAAGGCTTCCTTGAAGACCTCGCGCGTGCGGCTTACGCCCAAAAAGTGCCCTTGATCGGGGGCTTTCTCGTATGCGTAGGCCGGCGAGATCTGCATCATGTCGACCTTCAGATCGTCGTTGAGATAATCGAGCACCTCGCGGACCGATTCGGGGCCGTCCTGATCGAAGAACGTCGTGTTGGTGAAGACGCGGAAGCCTCGCTCCTTAGCCACCTTGGTGGCGGCGATGGCTTTATCGAAGACGCCTTTGCGGCAAACCGATTCGTCGTGGCGCTCGCGCATGCCGTCGAGGTGGATCATCCAGACGAAGTAGACCGACGGCTTGAAGAGATGGATCTTCTTCTCGAGCAGCAGCGCGTTGGTGCAAAGAAACACGAACTTCTTTCGCTTGACCAGTTCCTCGACGATCTGCGGCATCTGCTCGTGGACCAGCGGTTCGCCGCCGGCGATCGAGACCATCGGGGCGCCGCACTCTTCGACCGCGGCGATGCACTCTTCGACGCTCAAGCGTTGGCGAAGGATCTCATCGGGGTGCTGGATCTTGCCGCAGCCGGCGCAAGCCAGGTTGCACTGCAGCAGCGGTTCGAGCTCGAGGACGAGCGGATACTTCTTCTCGCCGCGCAGCCGCTTGCCGGCAACGTACTTGGCGACGGCGATCTTCTGCTGGAGGGGCATGCTCATAGGTTGGTTGCTGGCTCCTTGTCGGTCTCTCGGTCAGAATGGCAGCTTTTCGCGCTCATCGCAAGGGCCATCGTCGGAAAGAGATGCCGGTACAGATGGTAGTTGATATAGAAATCACGCGGAAAGCCGGTGCCGGTGCACTCCCGCTCGTCCCAGGTACCGTCGCTTCGCTGGCGCTTGCACAGGTACTCCAGACCCGCCGCGACCGCCGGGTGTTGCGCGTGGCCGGCAAGCTGCAGCCCCAGAATCGCCCACGCGGTCTGCGAGGCCGTGCTCGCGCCGATCCCGGCAAACGACTCGTCGACGTACGAGTGGCAGCTTTCGCCCCAGCCGCCGTCGGGATTTTGCACCGAAAGCAGCCACGCGGCCGCGCGGTCCATCATCTCTTGCCCGGTCTCTAGCGCGCGCAGCGCCGAGATGACGCACCAGGTTCCGTAGATGTGATTGACGCCCCAGCGCCCGAACCAGGAGCCCGACGGCTTCTGCGTCTCGCGCAAGTACGCCATGCCGCGCGCTACCGCGGGATGATCGAAGCCTTCACCGAGTGCGGCCAGCATCTCGAGCACGTGCGCGGTGACGTCTTCGGTTGGCGGATCGATCATCGCTCCGAAATCCGAGAACGGCATGCGATAGAGCAGCTGGCGGTCGTTGTCGCGATCGAAGGCGCCCCACGCGCCGTTGCGCGAGTCCATCGCGAGCGTCCAGCGCCGGGCGCGTTCGACCGCATCGGCCACCGCTGTGCGATCGCCGCCCTCGATCAGCGAGAGCACGACGATGGTGGTGTCGTCGATATCGGGATAGGCGTCGTTATCGAACTCGAAGGCCCAGCCGTTGCCGCCGGTCTCCTTACACTTCATCCGCCAGTCGCCGGGAGCGTCGTCGGGAATCTGCTCGCGCAGTATCCAGCGCACCGCGCGCTGCATCGCCGGATGCGTACGCTCAAAACCCGCGAGCGCCAGCACGCGCACCGCCCACGCGGTGTCCCAGACCGGCGACATGCACGCCAGAAAGCGCCAGCCTTCCCGATCGTTGATGGTAAAGCGCTTCATGCCGGCGATCCCTTTGCGCATCACCGGATCGTCGAGCTCGTAGCCCATCAAATTGAGTGCGATCAGCGAATAGACCCACGGCGGCTGAATCCCGCCCCAGCTTCCGTCGGCTTCTTGGCGCTCGACGATCCACTGCGCGACGCGTTTGCGCGCCTCGGTGCGCCCCGGCTGGCGAGCCAGGCGTTCGTAGAGCTTCTGCAGGCGCTCGACGGCCATCAGCCAGTGGCGCGGTCCGGTGACGCGCCCGAGCTCCTTCTCGGTGCCCGGCGCAATGATCTCGCTCACGTCGGTTCCGAGCGGGCGAATCGGCCGCAGCGAAACGACGATTGTCAGCGGCGCAACCGTTCCGCGAGCCCAGCACGAGAAATCGTAGAGATTGAACGGCATCCACAGCGGAAAGTACACGATCTCGGGCGGCAGCGAAGGCACGCCCGACCACGGATAGATGCCGAAGAGCGCGAGCCAAATTTTTGTGAAGACCCGCGCCTTCACGGCACCGCCCGCTTTGAGAATCACCTCGAGAGCGCGGCGCATCTCGTCGCGCGAGGGATCGACGCCGAGCACTTTGAGCGCAACGTACGCTTCGATCGTCGTGCTCAGATCCGCGGGTCCGTCGTAGTACAGCGCCCACGAACCGTCGCTGCGCTGATGGTTGAAGATGTGCGCGATCGCGCCGGTACGGAACTCGTCGATCGGCAGGCCCAGGAATTTAAAGAGCAGCACGTGCTCGGCGGTCATCGTCACGTTGGTCTCGAGCTCGCCGCTCCACCACCCCTCCTCGTTTTGCTGGTAAAGAAGCCAGTCGACGGCTCTCCCCAGTGCGACGTGCGTCTGCTTCTTAAACTCACTAGACTGTGACGGATGCCGCTCACCGTCGGACTCGGACACATTCGTCGGGCCACATCCGTGTGGCCCTCCTATCGACTGCCTCGCGCCTTCCGCATCCTGCTCCGGCGCTCGGTCAGACGGTCCTCG
>DASXFZ010000012.1 GCA_036489315.1 Candidatus Cybelea sp. | reverse complement strand
CGATTGCAATGCCGTCAGGATATGTCAACCCTTTCTTGATCACGGAGTGCTTCGTCGATCCCTGCAAATACTCGGTGACGTTTGCGCCGTAAATGTTCGTCACCCAAAGGTTTCCTTTGGCGTCGATGGCGCAGAACCCCGGAGTATCAATCCCCTTCGTTATTATCTCGGATGGCTTAGTCTTACCAGCGGGGTACTCGGCAACCCAACCATCCTCGTCAACCACGTAGCGCGTCCCTCGGTCATCCAGACAAATGCCGATTGGAAACTGGAGGCCAGTCGAAATAGTCTCTATCGGGCTGGGGTCCTTCGCGTCAGCGCGGTACGCTGTTACGTTATGGGCTTCTCCATCATTACTGACGTATATTAGAGGACTCGAATGGACAGTACGCGCTGACGCCGTGGCAATTTGCGTCATCGTCCCCGGCGCGGCAATCGGCGGCTGCGATCCACCGCACCCGTTAGCAATGCATCTGGGCCCAATCGAGTCGTTCCTGGCCGAGCCACACCTGCTTCGGGGATCGCAGTAGTTGACGAAGTGAGAACCAGTAATGCCCCCGGCGGTTTTATGGCCGACCGGCATCGCCTCGAAGGTGCACAGCGTGCACCCTTCGACGCACTCGATCGTCGACGCACTACTCGGTGCGTAACTCTGTTCTCGGCCTCAAAATGGACTCAGGTCGCTTTCGCTATAACGGCTCCGTGGCGCGATGGAACTGAGCGGGCCGGATAGAAGTGAAGCGCAGATGCGAAGGCACACCGTACTACTAGGGCTCGCTCCCGTTCTTTTCTGCGCGGTTCTTGCAGCGGGCGGCTGCGCAAACGGCTCCCAGGCGCTGATGCCGGGATCGCTATCCTTTAGCGAGCCTCACGGATCCGGTACCTCGCCAATTCAGCACATCGTTCTTATCGTCCAGGAAAATCGCAGCTTCGATAGCCTGTTCGCAACTTTTCCGCGAGCGCACGGCACGACCGTCGGCCACTGGAAAACCGCGACCGGCGAGAGAAAGCAGCCGCTTACGGCGGGCAACCTGTATTTGCCTACCGATATTACGCATTGCAGTGCCGCGTTCAAAATCGCCTATGACGGCGGAAAAATGGATGGATTTAATCGAGAGCATAAAGGCGTCTGCGGGCAGGGTGGAAAGATCGGCGGCGGACAGCTGGCCGGCGTATACGCGTACCAATACGTTTCACCGTCGCTGATCGAGCCGTATTGGGATATCGCCCGCCGATGGGTACTCGCCGATGAGCTGTTCCAAACTCAGGGAAGCGGCAGCTTTCCGGCTCACCAAGATTTGATCCGCGGCGGTACGGCGGTCGATGGAACGGCTTCCAACCCCAACGGCATCGAGAGCCTCATCGACAATCCATCGCAGATGCCCTGGGGCTGCGATTCGGCGAAGACCTCGGTAACGGAGCTTATCACCACGGCTGGCAAGTATTTGACCAACGGGCCATTCCCGTGTTCGAACAAGTTCCCAAGTTATCCGTCGGGCAACTACAAGACGCTGCGGGATCTGCTCGACAATGCCGGCATTTCCTGGAAGTATTACTCACCGTGTTTCGTTGCATCCCCCGGAAGCTGCTGTCCCCCCTCACAAGCATGCAGGGGCAACTCTGGAGCGACCTTGAATGCGTTCGACGTAATCTATCCGGTTCGCAATGGTTCCGAGTGGGGGACCAATGTTTCGATGCCGGAGACGAATATCTTCAGCGATATTTCGGCTGGTTCACTGCCGGCCGTTTCATGGGTGATCCCTGCAGATAAGAACTCCGACCACCCCGGCGACAATTTGCTAGGAAAAGTCGACCTTGGCCCGCAGTGGGTCGCCAGCGTCGTCAACGCGGTCGGCGAAAGCGCCTACTGGAAATCCTCCGTGATCGTCGTCGTTTGGGACGACTGGGGCGGCTTTTACGATAATGCGAAGCCGCCGTTTCAAGACAACTACGGCGGGCTGGGCTTCCGAGTTCCGATGCTCGCAATATCGCCCTACGCCCGCAGCGGGTCGGGGAAGAACGGCGGCTTCGTCTCGCACACCCAATACGAGTTCGGAAGTATCCTCAAGTATATCGAGGATAATTTTAATCTCGGTTCACTGGGAACATCTGATTCGCGTGCGACGAGCATCGGTAAGATCTTCAACTACAGCCAGCAACCGCGTGCCTTCCACTCGATTCCTCATCGCTTGGACCAGCATACTTTCGAGCCCATAGCGGCAAGCTGCAGCACGGCGATCCGGAGTGAACCTGCTTCTTCAAACCTGACGTAAGTGAAGGTTCATTAAGACCGCTGCGCGGGATCCGCGAAGTACTTCGTTTCGCTGTAGCGATATCTGGAAAAGCGGGACGCTATGACGTTGGACACGGGGAAACAAGACTTTCTGGAACGGTTGCGGCCGTTCACGGCGCAGGGCATTTCGCTATTACCTCAGTCAAACCGCACTCAGAGCGCAGACTCCACTCCGAGCGGGTGGATTGCCAAGGTCGTGATTCTGAAGGACTTCAGGTCCCATTCGCTTTCGAGAACCATCTCCGCCGGTAGCGACCGAATCTACGCGTCGCAAGAGGCGGCCGATACCGCGGCCTTATGGATGGGCCTGCGGGTTCTCGAAACGACCGACATCGAGTCGATCTTCCGATTCCAAACGAGTTCGAAGGAATCAGGCATCTTGGCTCGTGCGAGCATATTGGAAGAGCTAGACAACGTGGTACACGAAAGAATCGCGCCGCCGGCGCCTCCCTAAATAAAAAACTACGCGTCGTATAAAACGCGCAACTGCAACGCGTACAAGCAGGCCTTAGGCATCTTTGTAGCGATAATGTTACAACTCCGGCTAGCAGGCTCGGTTTGCACAAGCTCCGGCCGACTATCGCGTCCTTGCTGGTTTGAACATTCAGCATTACTACTAGGCACTTCCACTACATGCTCCCACTACGCATTTCTGAGGAGGGTTAATTTTCAATGCGTTTGTGTTTTTTAGTGGTTTGTACCGCCGCCCTCGCCGGAACGCTCGTCGCTTGTTCCGCGGGCAGCTCCGGAACCCCGGCAGCGATGCCCGGCGGCATTAGTGCATCCGGTGTCCACGCGCTTGACGGTGACGCGATCAGTCTTGCTCCAGCATGGGCGCCCCAGGACGGTGTAAAGCGTCTGCAGTTCCGCAGTCACCGCATCGTCAACCCGGACATGCAACGGGGCGGTTATTATGCCGCTGAGTTCTCCGGCACCGACATCTTTGGCTGGGCTCCCAAACCGAACAAGAGTGACGCCCCGCCGATCTGCAGCATCTCCGGCGGAACCGGCTTCAACGGCATCGCCGCCGACCGAAAGGGCCACCTGATCGCTCCCGGCGTCTTCGGCGGCGTCTCGCAGATCAACGTCTATAGCGGCCCGCCCGTCTGTGGTACGCTGCTGGTGTCCATTCCCGACACGACCGGCCAGCCGGGCGATGCCGACGTCGTCCTCGACGCGACCAAGAACAATATCCTCGTCGGCGAGATCGCCAATTACGGCTCGCACGTCGGCGATGTCGTCGTGTGCTCGTACGCAACGCTCAGCTGTGGCGCGCCCGTCACCAGCTCCGCGATCACCGGGTACGGCGCGGGCGTCGCGCTGGCCACGAACGGCGACTGCTGGATGTCGGCGGGAACCAGCGAGTTCAATCTCGTGCATCCCGGCTTCGTTCTGATCTACTGGCAGGGCTGCACGGGGCCCGGACAGGTCGCGACCGGTACCCTCAACGCCTCCTACGGCGGGCTCTTCATCGATTCACAGGGAAACCTGGGCTCGTTCGATGCGTTCAGCAACACGCTCTACGTCTACAGCGGATGCAACCCAGCCTGTACGCTCGTCGGCGGCCCCTTCGCGCTGAAGGGACAATCGTTCTTCGGCAACCTCAACGGCGCCGGCACGCGGCTCGCCGTCGGTGACTACACCAGCGGCGCCGTCGACGTGTACAACTACACGCCTACCAGCCTTTCGTTCCACTATAGTTTCAGCAACGGACTGACTCCCGGGAACATCGTGGAGTCGGGCATCTTCGAGCCGACGAACACTCACCCATAATAAGAGTGGGATGGCCGTTACGCGGCCATCCCACTTCTGTCTCGCTATCGGGCCTGCCCCCGGCGCCTATCTCTATTAGGCGCGGTGTACGTATATGTCGAACTGGCAAGCAATCTTGTGAATACGACGTCTTGTGCCGCCCGTGCCGGCGCATATCCCCCGAGTTGCCAAAGGCCAAACGCAACAAAAGCCGCGGTGTGAAGATTCGCGAAAACGGTTTTCCTCGTTTTTCCTGGCTTGATTAAGTCGACCTTAAGCGCTGTTACGATGTTCGGGGTTAAAGCGCCCCAGGATAAGAAGCGCACAAACCTCGAATGATTCGCCCAAGCAAAAACCCAAAGCGCAGATGTTTCATCACCGCAGCCGTCGCAAGGAGATACAGTTGCAGGGTCCGTTTCAGCGAAATCTCACGCTTACCGTAGCGGTCATGCTTTTGCTTTGCGCGTGCGGTCACGCCACGGGGCCCTCATCGTCGTCCGGCCTCCCGCCGACTGACCTTGGTGCGCTCGGAGCGCCACTTCGCCCCGATGGTCGTTCCAAAAAGATCCAGCACGTCGTCATCATCGTTCAAGAGAACCGAAGCCTCAACAACTTATTCTATGGTTATCCCGGTGCCAAGACGGCGACCTACGGGTACGATTCAGAGAACCAGAAGGTGCCGCTGAAGCCGATCTCCCTCAAGACGCGTTGGGATTTGCAGCACAACGCCCGCGGGTTCATACTATCGTGCAATGGTAAGGGAGCGATTCCGGGGACTGATTGCCAGATGAACGGATTCGACAAAGAATCGTGTAACGACGCAGAGGGCCCCTGCCCCAAGAGTAAGCATCTGGCGTATGCGTACGTGCCGCACAGCGAAACGCTGCCGTACTTTACGATGGCGAAGCAATACGTCTTGGCGGACGAAATGTACGCGTCGGACTTCGACATCAGCAGCTTTGAATCGCATCAGTACATTATCGCCGGCGTGAACCCGAACTCGACGGTCGATTATCCGCTTAACGGTGCGGCCTGGGGCTGCACCGGCGGGCCGGCCGCCCAGATTGACATCCTTGAAAAGGGCCGCACGTGGGGAACCAAGACGGAACGGCCCTGCTGGGATCCGAAGACGCTCGCCGACGAGCTCGACACAGCGAGTCTTCCCTGGGCATTCTATGCGGTTCCCCTCAACGCCGGCGGCAGCGGCGGAACGGCGTGCGGCGGGAGCGGTGCGAAAGACGATACCGGAACCCGGCACGGCATCTGGAGCGCCTATCAAGCGATCAAACACATCTGCTACGGTCCCGATTGGGACCAGGACGTCCAGCCGTTCTCCCCGCCGTCGAAATTCCTGAATGATGTCGCAAAGGGCGAGCTTCGCACCGTAACGTGGATTACGCCGACGTGCGCGGACTCTGACCACGGCGGCTGTGATTCCGCAACCGGACCATCCTGGGTTGCTTCGGTCGTCAATGCCGTCGGCCAATCGAAGTTTTGGAGCTCGAGCGCGATATTTATTTTTTGGGACGATTCCGGCGGCTGGTACGACCCCGAACCGCCGGCCTATGAAAAGAACAGCGATTACGACGGCCTCGGGTACCGGCTGCCGTTGCTGATCATTTCACCCTACGCCAAAAAAGGTTACGTCGACCACACGCATTACGAGCACGGCAGCATCTTGAAATTCGTCGAGGACACTTTTAACCTTTCCAGGCTGAATCTGCCCTATGGCAGCGACGTGCGCGCTAACTCGCCGGACGACGCCTTCGACTTCTCGCAGGCACCGCGGAAGTTCGTGACGATCCAAGCGCCCTACCACGCGGAACACTTTCTTCGCGAGCAGCTCGACATGCAGCCCCCTGACACGGACTAAAACACTGCCGAAAGGGTCGCAGCTATCGGAGAATTTCAACGAGCAAGACCCAGGCCGAATACAAACTTGCGACCAGGGCGAGGACGATTCCGGCCGCAATCGCATCGGGGTAGAACTGACCGCGAATTAACCCCAAGACGGAGCCGATAACGACGGGCAGGGTCGCGGACTGAGCCAGGAGGATGTTCGACGCTAAGCGTTGCGGGGTGCGCCACACAGCCGGAAGCAGACGCAGCGTCCATAAGAGTCGCGTCGCGATAATCCACATTGCCGCCGCGACGAACGCTATCGCAAAAAGAACGCCCCTCGCGTTCACGTCTGGGAACAGCGCCAATGACGCGACGCAGAGGACCCCGGCCAGGATCGTCAGCGTTTGCCCCGCAAGTGCTACGAGATAGCGCGCCTTGACGATGCGTGACAGGTTGATCGACGTCGCCACGAAGAGAAGCCCGACCAGCGCCGCGCTGGCGCCGACCTCTGCGACGAAGAAATCGTGCCAGAGCAGCATCGTACGCGAGCCTTGCGACATCGTCGCTAGCGCATCCTTGGCGCGCAGAACCACGGGGGCGCTTCGCGTTGCCGGGCCGAAGCGAGCCGCACTGATGGGAGGTCACGATGAGCGACGATACGTCTCTTACCGTCCAGGAGGCGACCTACGATCTTCTGAGACGACTCGGCTTGACGACGATATTCGGGAACATGGGCTCGACCGAGGAGCCCTTCCTCAAGAATTTTCCGGCCGATTTTTAATACATATTGGGCTTGCAAGAGGCCTCAGCGGTCGCGATGGCCGACGGATATGCCCAAGCAACGGGAAAACCGGTCTTGGTAAATCTTCATACCACTCCAGGTACCGGCAATGGTATGGGCAACATCAACGCGGCTTACCTGAACAAGACCCCGCTGATCATCCTGTCCGGTAATCAGACTCGGGAAATGCTGGTGGGCGACGTCTACCTGACCAACGTAGAAGAGACGATCCTGCCGAAGCCTTGGGTGAAATGGTCGTATCAACCCGTTCGAGCGCAGGACGTGCCCGCCGCCATCATGAGGGCCTATGCGGCCGCGCTTCAGCCTCCCGCCGGACCCGTCTTTCTTTCGGTTCCGTTGGACGATTGGGACAAGCCCGCGTTGGGCACCGCCGTTATGAGGTCGGTCAGCACACGAGTCGCTCCAGATCCGCAGCGAGTGCAGCTCTTCGCCGAAAAGATCCGCAGTGCACGCAACCCGGTACTCGTCTACGGGCCAGGCCTCGAAAAAGCGGGCGGGTGGGAGATCGGCGTAAAGTTTGCAGAGAGACTTCAGTTCCCCGTATTGCTCTCACCGTTTACGGAGAATATGTCGTTCCCGGTGACCCATCCGCAGTATCAAGGCGTTCTTCCCCCGGCGATCGGCCCGCTCTCCGAGCGGCTGCGCGGATTCGACCTGGCGATCGTCGTTGGGGCGCAAGTCTTCCGCTACTACCCGTACGTCGGCGGATCGTATCTTCCCGATGGAACCAAGTTGCTGCAGATCACCTCGGATCCAAACGAAGCTGCAACGGCATTTGTGGGCGACAGCCTACTTGCCGATCCGCAGCTGGCTCTGGAAATGTTGATCGACTTGGTTCCGCAGAACGCCAAGCGTGAATGGCCCGCTTGGCACCTTCCTCCTCTCAAGGTTCCCGGCGCGGGCGACGTCTTGTATTCAAACGAAGTATTCTGCACCATCGCCCAATCTCGGCCGGCCGATGCGATTCTCGTGGCGGAGACAACCTCCAATCAGACCGAGTTGCTGTACTTCTGGCACATTACCGCGCCGCGCACATACTATTCGTTCGCCAGCGGCGGGCTAGGATGGGGCGCACCCGCTGCCGTGGGTATCGCCCTGGCTATCAAAAGCCAAGGGCTCAAGCGACCCGTGGTCGCCGTCATCGGCGACGGTGCGTTCCAATACTCAATCCAGTGCCTCTATACGGCCGCGCAATACAAGCTGCCAATGGTATTCGTTGTAATGCGCAACGGCGAGTACGGAGTCTTGAAGGACTTCGCCATCCTCGAAAAGACGCCGAACCTGCCGAGTGTCGAGCTCCCCGGTCTCGATATTCCAACCATCGCCAAGGGTTTTGGCTGCCAGGGAGTCTTGGCCAAATCAAAAGCGGAAATCAAGGAGGCTTTCGCTGCAGCAGTGCAGACCGGCTCGCCGACGGTGATTACCGTTCCGATTCAACCCCAGATCCGTTCTTTGGTATAACCTAGTCGGGGAAGATCGCCTTCCAATCGCGCTTCATGTCGACCACCGTCCAGCCGCGCGCCTTCGCCGTCTGCAGCGCTTTGTCGAGCCGCCCAAAGGGCGAGTGCGTATCGTACGCGTACTCGCGCTGCGCATCGGTGTGGTGGACGATCAGCATCAGGCGCGCTCCGCCGCCGGCGGCGGTCCACTCGAGCATCTGCAGGTCGCCGTCGGAATTGCCGAAGGCCGCTATCGGCTGCGCGCCGATGAACTGGTGGATCCCGACGGGTTTGCCGAGCCCGTCGTCCATCAGGTAAATCTCCGGCGTGCGGATCAGCACCGGCGCGCCGTCGCGCATCTCGAAGGTCGTCTTGAGCGAACTGCCCACGATCTGTTCCACCGGAACGCCGTAGGCCTTCGGTGCCCACGGCCGCACGAACTCGGTGCCGCCGCCGGTGACGATGTACGTTTTGAAATCGTTGGCGCGCAGGTAGCGCATCAGCTCGAGCATCGGCTGGTAGATGCACTCGGTATAGGGGCGTTTGAAACGCGGATGGCGCGCCGATTCGATCCAGTCGCTGACCGCTTTGGAGAAATCTGCGGTCGACATGCCGGTCTGCGTCGCACCGAGCAGCTTCATGACGCCGATCGCGCCCGACGCCGCGACCCCCGCCATATCGTCTTCCAGCACCGATCTGAACGGCTCGTTGGTCTGCCACTCCGGATGCGCCGGCGCGAGGCGCTTGACGTCGTCGAGCACGAACGCGAGCTGCGTATACATCGGCTGCTCGACCCAGAGCGTGCCGTCGTTATCGAAAAGCGCGATGCGCTCGAGTACCGGCACGAACTGGGGGCTGCCTTCAGTCGTCGTGCGCCGCACGAAGTCGACGATCGAATTTTTTGTGACGCCCTCGTTCCACGAAGGTAATGCGTCGGGCTCTCCGTTCGGCTGCGTCGTCATTGTCGGGGTTTTCTCGCCGCAGGTTAAGGAATCCGCCGAGAGGTCGCGCCCTGCCGCTGATGCAATACGGGAGTGCGCAAATGGGAACGTATCTCGCACCCGTTCTTCTCATCACCGGCATTATCACGCTATCGACCGGCGTGGGGCTCCTGATGCCGCGCAACGCGCTCGGAATGCTGTTCGGCATCGACACGACCGACGCCGCAACGCTCCTGCTCGGCCGCCACTGGAGCCTGCTGATCGGCCTGGTCGGCGGATTGCTGATCTACGCGGCGTACCACCCCGAGATCCGCGCCGCGGTAATGGTCGTCGGCGTGATCGAAAAGCTCGCCCTTGGCGCGCTCGTGATCGCGAGCCCCTTGCGCAAACGCCCGCCGACCCTCGCCGCCGCCGGCGCCGATGCGGTCATGGCGCTCCTCTACATTTTCTTCCTTATCCGCTAGCGCGGCTGCTCCATCGTTTCGAGCTGCACGCGCAGCGGGTTGAGATTAACCTTGACCCAGCCGGTCTGCGGCCGGTCGTAGTCGATCATCATATTGACGACGAGCACGTAGGCGACTAAGAAGGCGATCGTCAACCCGGGCGGCCGCGACTTGTTGAGCCCAAAGCGAAGCCCTAGAGAGAGCGCAGTCACGATGACCAGCAACACGGTGAGCACGAGCACCGCGGTCGGGACGTGCGTGGTCAGCGCCTGCAGCTGCTCCGCTGAGACGTCGATCGTATCGTTGAGGCTCTGCGCCAACAGCGAATATCCTAGATTGCTGGGGCTTTTACGCAATGCTCCCAACGCGATCTTCCACATTTCGCCCTGATCGTCGTCGCTCTGGGCGAGCGTCGAATCCTTGAGATTCGGATTGTTCGGCGTCTGATAGGCGGTCAGCCGCGCCGACGAGTAGGCGGTCAATACGCGCCGAAACTCCGCCGACTCCCGAGACGGCAGCGCAGCGGCGCGCAGCCACGTCGTCCCGATCGCGTTGGCCTCTTTCACAACCAGTTCTCGACGGAGGTCGAAACGTCCGGACGCCTGCGCGAACGACAACCCAATCACGAACGAGGTCAGCGTCAGCAGCCCGGCCTGCACGACGTTGAAGGCGTCGACGCGCCGCCTGTCGACGTCGGGCACGTTCAGGAGTTTGTAAGGTGCCTCGATCGAGAGGGCCATCACCACGAATAATAGCGCCGCAAAGAGCAGCGGATTTGCCTGGAAAATCAGGTATTCCATCTACGGATTCGCGCGCCGAATCGCCGGCGCGATCACGCGCACGACGACGACCTGCAGCACCGCGGCCGCCGGCACGGCCAAAAACGCGCCGGGGATGCCGAGCAGCGTACCGCCCACGATCGTCGCCAGAATCACCACCAGAAAACTCATCTGCACCCGGGTGCCGAAGATGATCGGCGAGAGAATGTTTTGATCGAGCAACTGCACGACGGTGAAGATCGCAAGCACGATCAGCATCTTCTCCCATCCGCTCGTCGCCAGCACCACGAGAAGGATGATCGGCCCGGAAATCACGGCGCCGACCATCGGAATCGCCTGGAAGATGGCGCCGATGAAGGCCAGCAGCAGCGCGTATGGCACGCCTAGGATTGCGAGCGCGATCCCGATCACGAGCCCGACGATCGTCCCGTTGAGAACGACGCCGCGGACGTAGGCGCTCAGCCGCGCACCGATATCGGAGAGCGTGTCGCGCCAGTTGTCGCGCGCGGCCGCCGGAATCAGGCTGAGCACGAATCGCTGCAGGTCGCCGGCCGCGAGCATCCAGCCGATCGCGAGCAGCAGAATCAGCGCGCCATCGCCGACCGAGCTGACGATCAGCCGCGAGCCGCCGAGCAGCTGCGGTCCGATCGTGCTGACGGCCGCGCCGGCGCTATTCGCGAGCAGCCCCGCGATCTGGTGCGCGATTTTATCATTTTCGATGTAGCGCTGCAGCACGCTCAGCTGATCTTGCAGCGAAGCGGCGTAACCGGGAATCGCGGCGATCAGTTTGGCGAGCTCGACGCCGACCGGCTGCACCAGCAGGAAGCCCAGCACGACCACGACCACGATCAGCGCACCGAACGCGATCCCGACCGCGATGCCAAAGGGCATACGCTTCGCCATCCGATCGACGAACGGCTGAAGGCCGGCCGAGAGCAGAATCGCGGTAAAGAGCAGCAGCAGCGCCGACATCGCGCCGGCCACCAGGCTCCAGATCAGAATCGCCGCGGCAAAAACCGCCGCCGCCGTCACCCAGCTTCGAACGCCGATCATCCAGGCTATCCTAGCATGCCCGCAAAGCTCCTTGCGATGTTCCCCAGCATCGAGCCCTACGAGAGCGGCTTGCTCGCCGCGAGGGATTCCCAGCAGATCTACTGGGAGTGCTCCGGCAATCCCAACGGAACACCCATCGCCTACCTGCACGGCGGACCCGGCTCCGGCTGCAGCGCACGGAATCGCTGTCTTTTCGATCCCGCGATCTACCGAATCGTTCTGACCGATCAGCGCGGCTGCGGCCGCAGCCCCGCACCTTATCGCCGATCTCGAACTTTTGCGCCGGCACCTCGCGATAGAGCGTTGGTCGATCGTCGGCGTATCGTGGGGCACGACGCTTGCGCTCGCGTACGCGCAAGCCCATACGCATCGCGTAAGCGCGATCGTTCTGGCCGGCGTTACCACAACCTCGCGCCGCGAGGTGCAATGGATTACCAACGGCGTTGGACGTATCTTCCCAGCGGAGTGGGAACGCTTCGCTGCAGTTGCGCACGGCAATCCAGACCGCGAACTCCGCTTACCCGGCCTCTACAACGAACTTCTCTTTCACGAGGACGCCGCGGTGCGCGAACGAGCCGCGCGTGAGTGGTGCATCTGGGAAGACGCCCACGTTTCGCTGGCTCCCGGGTACGCCCCGAATCGGCGATTTGAAGATCCGGCCTTCCGCCTGCTCTTCGCGCGCCTCGTAACCCATTATTGGAAGCACGCAGCGTTTCTCGATGAAGATCAGCTGATCCGCAACCGCTACGATATCAGCAGTCCGCTCGAAACCGCATGGCGCCTTCACAAAGCGTGGCCGCCAGCGAGCTGCACGTCCTACACGACGCCGGACACGGCGGCAGCTCGATGCCCGCAACTCTGGTCGCCGCTATAAGTCGTCTGCCGGCCGGCCTCCAACCCCCGGCCTTAGGCTCTCCCCAGGAACGGGTCCCATAATTGATCTCTTATGATCCGGGACCTCGCACGCGCCGCAGCTATGCTCGCGGCAGTGTTGCCGCTTGCGATCTCGGCGCCGGCCGGGGCCGCGCCGCATTCCCCGCCGCCCCGGATGACCGTGCACCCCACACCCTCTCCGGCCCGGCCACCCACACCCAGGCCCCAAACTACCGCGAAGCCCGCGGAGAACTCGTCCGTCGACCCTCAGGTTCTTTCGCTCGCTAAGGAGTGGTTTCGCCGCTTCCAAATCGGCGACATCGATCGAACGCAGCTGAGCGACACCGTTAATAAGCAGCTCACGCTCGCGATAATCCGCCGCGAGGCCGCACAGCTGAAGCCGCTAGGCGACCCGTTGTCGATCACTTTCCTGCGCTCGTATCCGATCAGCGGCATGCTCGGATACGATTTTCAGTTGCAGTTTAAATCGGTACGAATTATCGAGATGATCGCCTTCGACGGCTCCGGCAAGATTGCCGGAATCGATTTCCTCACGCTCGTCCACAACTAAGGGCGCTCTTCGGCGCCGAGTGATCCAGCTCGCGGTTTCGAGCGTATTGCCCTTACATTTGACACCCGTCGCGCAGCTCATAGCTCCTTTGGGGCTTGAAAGGAATGTACGGACAATGAAAGGCTTGTTAATCGCGACCGTCGCCGGCGCTGGTATCGCCGCGATCTGCCTGACTATGGCCGTTTCCGCCGGCGCAGCCATAGCGCCCCTTGGGCGCAGTTACACTGGCAATTGGCCGCTGACCGTGAGCCACTCTAAGAACGCCAACGGCACGTACTGCCTGACGCTGACCGACGGCGGCTACCTTGGCTGGCGGCATAGCGGTGGGGCTTCCCTAGTTACATTTTACGGCAGCAAACTGACCGGCACATTCCAACTCATCGACCACACCCTCGTGGCAACGATCACGCAACCGGGGGAGGGCAGTCAGAACGCCGGGTTGGTGTTTGCGGCCCCGGACAGCGGCCATGGGACGATCGGCCGGCAGGGGGTCTACGAACAGGTCTACGGAGGGGGAGAGTTCGACTCGGGCGTGTTGATCGTGGGCATGAAGGGCGGTTGTTGAAACGCGCCGCATCTCTGAGTTCGGAAGGCCGCAATAGAACGTCTTCTTAGCTCGCCAATCGCGGTTCGGACTTCACGATTCTTGTCGCTAGCCAACTTGGTTACTGACGCCCTACGGTGGAAGGCAAGAGGCTGCGCCGCCGGCTCGAACTGAAAAAAAATTGCCCACCGGGAAATGGCTTCGGAGGAGGCTTCTCCGCTGAGCGCCTGTCCAATGCAGCTGCACGTTCGCCTTCTGGGACAATTCGACGCTACGCTCGATGGTCGCCAGTTGAGCAAGCTCGCCGCTGCACGTCTCCAAACGCTCTTCATTTATTTGCTGCTTCATGCCGGCGCTCCGCAGTCGCGTTCGCATCTCGCGTTCCTCTTCTGGCCGGATGCCGAGGAGTCGAATGCGCGAAATAATCTCCGGCAACTCCTTCACCAGCTTCGAGAAGCGCTGGGAGAAGCCCAAGGATTCTTGCGTACCACGGCGAGCTCCGTGCAATGGGAGTTCCGCGAGTCATGCCATGTCGATGCGATTGCATTCGAGGAAGTGCTCGCCACAGCCGAAGAGGCTAAAGCGATTGACGATGCGTCGCACCGGCAGGCCGCTTTAAAACGAGCCATCGATCTGTGCGCGGGACCGCTGGTGCCCAGCTGCTACGATGAGTGGATCTTTGCCGAACGCGACCGTCTGGCGCACAGATGCATTCAAGCCGTCCAACAACTCGTGCAGCTGATCGAATCGACGCGCGAATACAAGACGGCGTTGCCATACGTCAAGCACTGGATTAAGCACGATCCAACTGATGAAGAAGCCTACCGGTGCCTCATGCGCCTCTGCGCCCTTTGCAACGATCGAGCCGGGGCCTTGCACGTCTTCCGGGAGTGCTGCGAGGCACTCCAGCGCGAACTCGACACCGGGCCTAGCGAATCAACGCTTCGCCTGCACGAGCGTATCAAAGCGGAAGACCGAACCATTACTCGCGACACCGATCGACGGGATGCCCTCGTGTCCAGCCCGCCGCTGGTCGGCCGAGTCGACGAGTGGCGCGCACTTCGAACCGCGTGGGACTTGGCGGCCGCCGGAACTGCCCACTTTACGCTCGTAGCAGGCGAAGCCGGTATCGGCAAGTCGCGACTTGCCGCGGAGCTCGTCTCGTGGGCCGACCGCCTGGGCTTTGCTACGGCGAAAACGCGCTGTTATGCCGCGGAAGGGCGATTGCCGCTCGCTCCGGTGACGGAATGGCTGCGATGCGAAGCGCTTCGCCCGACCCTCGACAATCTCGATGATGTTTGGTTCACGGAAGTTACGCGAGTGGTGCCCGATCTCGCGAGCAGGCGGCGCGCGATACCGCAGGGGGGATTGGGTGAACGTCAGCGGCTCTTCGAAGGATTGGTACGCGCCGTCCTGGCTGCTCCGCAGCCGCTTCTTTTGGTCATCGACGACCTGCAGTGGTGCGATCCTGAAACGCTCCAGTGGCTGCACTTCCTGCTGCGCTTTAAGCCTGCGCCTTCGGTGCTCGTCGTCGGAACCGTTCGATCCGAGGAGTTGTCGAGGTCTCATCCATTTCGCGAGCTGCGACTGCGTCTCCAAGAGGAGTCGGCGCTTACAGAAATCACGCTCGAGGCGCTCGACGCCGCCGAAACCGCGGCACTTGCCGCTCAGGTGGCAAACCGCCCCTTCGACGTCGAAACGACCACGCGTCTCTTCCGCGAAACCGAGGGCAACCCGCTCTTCGTGGTCGAGATGCTCCGTAATAACGGCGGCCGTACTCTGGACGCGAGTGCCGACGGTTCCGGGCTGTCGCCGCGGGTCCAGGCCGTGATCGCAAGCCGGCTGGCCCAACTCTCACCGACCGCAAGAGAAGTCGTTTCCGCCGCGGCCACGGTGGCGCGCGCGTGCGAACTATCGATCCTCGCTCAAGCGCTAAAGTGCTCCGAGCATCAGCTCGTACCGGCGCTCGACGAGCTCTCGGAGAAGCGCATCCTCCGCGAGCAGACTCCGAACACCTATGACTTCACCCACGACAAGCTGCGCGAAGTCGCGTACGAGCAGATCAGCGCGCCGCAACGACGTTCGCTCCACCAAATCGTTGCGTGCGCACTCGAGGGTGCAAAGAGCTCCGATCTCGATCGTGTGAGCGGCCAAATTGCCGCTCATTTCGACCGCGCGGGACTAGTGGAGCGGGCAATTCCCTACTATATCCGCGCCGCCGCTGCAGCGCAATCCGTGTACGCCAATAGCGAGGCGCAGTCCCAGATCGAACGGGGACTCGCGCTGGTATCGACATTGCCCGAAAACTCGAATCGTGATGCTCGGGAACTCGAACTGCAACTCGTGCTCGCACCGATTTTCCGAGTGACGCGCGGCTGGACGACACCCGAACTCGAATCCGTGCTCGACCGAGCGCTCGCGCTGAGCGAAAAGATTGGAACTCCGGCCCAGCGCACCCAAGTACTCTACGGACTGCAGTCCCTCTATCTCGTGCAGGGCAAACACGAGCGCGCGCAACTCCTCACCGACGAGATCGCCGAACTCGTACAGCGGTCGCCGCGCGGCGAGCGCCAGCTCTCTGCCGTTGCCATGATGGTGGGAGCCCAACTGGTGCGGGGGCGGTTCCACGAAGCCATCGACGAGTGGGAGAGCCTCTTTCAAAATCTCGATCCTCGGCAGCTCCAGCACCTCCAGGATTCTCAAGGTTTGAACTACCGGATCATCTCGTCGGCATGGCAGTCGCATGCATTTTGGTGCGTGGGCCGGCCGCAGAAGGCTCTTGATCGGTGTCTTGAGGCCGTTGAGCTGGCGTTCGATCTGGGGCAGCCCTTCAACCAGGCACTAGCAGCCACGTACTTCGCATTGCTGCAACAGCTGCGCGCTGACGCCGTAGCCTTTCGACGGCAGGCCGAAGAAGCATTACGTCTGAGCACCCAATTCGCGGCTCCGTACTATGGCGCGTGGGCGTCGATCCTCGCCGCATATGCGAGGGCCTGCGATCGGCCACGGTCCGAGTCGATCTCGGAAGTCGAGGATGCTATCCAAGGATTCACCAGCACCGGCGCGCGGATAAGGTTGCCTTACTACCAAGCGCTGCTCGCAGACGTCTGTTTGCGGGCACACGAACCAGAGCTTGGCCTGCACGCGATCGAGACCGGGTTGGCCGCTGCGCGCGAGAGCAACGAGCGGTGGTGGGATGCCGAGTTGCACCGCTTGCGGGGCGAGCTCCTCGTCGCGCGCGGCGCCGGTGCCTCGGAAGGCGATGCAGCGTATCGGCGCGCGCTGGAAATAGCGAGGGCGCAAAAGGCGAAATCGTTCGAGCTGCGCGTAGTCACCAGCCTCGCGCGGCTCTGGCGCACATCGGTTCAGTCAACGGGGGCCAGGGAGCTGCTGGCGCGGACGCTGGATTCGTTCTCCGAAGGCTTCGACACCCCGGACCTTGCGGCGGCACGCAGCCTCTTGGCGGACGGCAGGTGAAAGCCGCGGCCTAACGATCGACTAACGCCGCATGCGCTAGTCTTCGCTATCTCCCACGCTGGACGTGAGAGAATCGAAAAGGAGACCGATCATGAAAGCTTCACATGCCGCACTGCTGCCTCTCGCATGCATTCTCGCCGTTGGCTCGTTGGGCGCGATGGCGGCGGGTCAACCAACGATCGTCATGCCAAATCAAGCGAAGTATGGTCCAGCGCCAAAGCCGTATCCGGCTGAGGCCAGGATGGCGGTTCTCTCCGGTGATCCCGGCAAGGCCGGGTCCCAGTACACCGTGCGTTTGGAACTGCCCAACGAGACGAAAATCGCCGCGCATACGCACGGCGACACGGAGAACGTTACGGTTATTCGCGGAACGCTCATGGTTGGCGTCGGCTCGTCGTTCAATAGTTCGAAGATGCTTGCGCTGACGCCCGGCTCGTATGTATCGATTCCGCCGGAAACGCCCCATTATGCTATGGCTAAAGGTGAAACGGTCGTACAGATTAACGGCATTGGGCCGGCGTCCACGACGCTCACGGGTCAATAGTCGAAGATGACTGCTACGAATCTCGAAGGACGACTTCCCGAGCTGCGCGCGAAATTGCGGGGCGAGCTGCTCACTCCGGCCGATGGGGGATACGAGCAGGCTCGAAAGGTTTACAACGGAATGATCGACCGCCATCCGGCAGCGATCGCCGTGTGCCTGGACGTAGCTGACGTGATCGCGGCGGTTGGATTTGCTCGCGATAATCGCTTGCCGCTCGCGGTGCGCGGCGGGGGCCACAACGGCCCCGGCCTCGGCGTATGCGACGATGGAGTCGTGGTCGACCTCTCGCGCATGAGGGGCATCCGCGTCGATCCCGAAAATCGGACGATTCGCGTGGAAGGCGGATGCGTTTGGGGCGACGTCGACCATGCTACGTACCCCTTCGGGCTAGCCGTGCCCAGCGGCTTCGTCTCCACTACCGGCGTCGGGGGACTCACCTTGGGCGGCGGAATCGGCTACCTCACTCGGCGATACGGGTTAACGATCGACAACCTGCTCAGTGTCGATATTGTCCTGGCCGACGGAAACCTCGTTCACGCGAGCACGGATGAAAACCCCGATCTCTTTTGGGCGGTTCGCGGCGGCGGGGGAAACTACGGTGTCGTCACGTCGTTTTTGTTCCGCGGCAACTCTCTCGGTACCGTGTACGGTGGTCCGATCTTTTGGCCGCTGGAGGATGGCGCAAACGTACTTCGCAAATGGCGAGACTTCATCTTGGAAGCACCCGAAGATCTCAATGGGTGGTTCGGATTCGTGACGGTGCCGCCGGCGCCGCCCTTTCCGCCCGAGCATCACTTGAAAAAGATGTGCGTGACGGTCTGGTGCTATACGGGCGGTCTTGCCGGCGCGGAGGCAGCTCTACGCCCCGTTCGAGCGTTCGCACCACCGATCATGGACTTTGCGGGCCCGATTCCTTTTCCAGCACTGCAGAGCATGTTCGATCCACTCTACCCTGCGGGCTTGCAATGGTACTGGAAGGCCGACTTCGTCCGCGATTTGACCGATAGTTCGGTGGATCTCCACGTGAAATATGCGCGGCTCCTTCCGAGCATGCATTCGACGATACATCTCTATCCCCTCAACGGTGCGGCGCACCGCACGGGGCGCGCCGACACAGCATTCAGCTTTCGAGACGCGAACTTTGCCGAGGTCATCGTTGGCGTCGATCCCGATCCCTCAAACAACGACCGGCTCATGCAGTGGGCAAGGGATTGTTGGCTAGAGCTCCATCCCTTTTCGGCCGGAGGCGCCTACGTAAACATGATAATGGACGAAGGCGAAGAGTTCGTCAAATCCGCGTATCGCGATAACTATCCACGTCTGGCGAACATAAAGGCGAAGTACGATCCCGGCAACTTGTTCTGCATCAACCAAAATATTAAGCCGTCGTAGGCGTCTCCTCAATGCCTGCGGGCTCGCCGAGCGATCGATCCCTTTCAGCCGAGAGGGAACGACATGCTCACCCGCGTCCCGGCGTCAACGGCGCTTTCGATGGCGATGGAACCGCCAATGCGTTCGACGGCGCGCTTGGCAATCGCAAGGCCAAGCCCCGATCCCTCGCCGCTGCTCCGCGCATTGCCTCGGTAGAAACGATCGAAGGCGTGTTCGACGTCTTGTTCGTTCATGCCCGGGCCGCGGTCGCTGACCCTCAGATCAACCCGGTCGGCGTTGCCCGTCACCTCCACCGCGATCGGCGCAGCCGGCGCGTACCGCACTGCGTTTTCGACAACGTTCTTGATCGCTTCGTAGAGTTCGGCTTCGTCCGCGGCAACGATCGCGGCTCGCGGCGGCGCGATCACCACGATCCTTCCTGGACCGGCAAGTGGGCCCAGTTCGTCGGCGGCGCGTCGAGCCAGCGCGCCGAGGTCCACGTGCTCCGTACGCGGCGCGGCCGGCCGCTCGAGGCGCGCGAGCAAGATCAGCTTATCGATCGAGAGGCGCATGCGCCGGCTCTCCGCCAGCATCGTCTCCTCGATGCGCGCGACGCTCTGCGGATCGCTGACGACGCCCTGCTGCAAGACTTCGAGATATCCCATGATGATCGTGAGCGGCGTTCGCAGCTCGTGGCCGGCGTCGGCGACGAACTGACGCATCTGCGCCTCGTTGCGCTCGCGCTGCGCAGTCGCGGTAGTGAGCCGATGCGCGACGTCGTTGTATGCAGCGGTAAGCGCGCGCAGATCGCTCTCCTGGAAGCGTAAGGGTTCGGGTGTGAAGTCACCGCCGGCGATGCGCCGCAAAGCCGCGGCGACGTCCTCGAGCGGCGCGACCGCCCGGCGCGCGATCGTACGACCAATCAGCCATGCCGCCAGGACGGCCAGGCCGCCGACCGGCAGAACGAATGCGAAGTAACGTTCGAGCAGGTGCGTGAATCCGCCGAGATCGGGCGCGATGACGACCGTTCCGCCGGAGACGTCGACCACGGATCCATGCAGGCCGAGAAGCCCCGCGGCCGCGCGGCTCAAGCGCCCCGGTTCGGGCGTTCGCCCACCGCCTTGCGCGAGGAGATGATGTCCGCCATCGTACACCAGCACGCGTACGCGAGAACCGCCGATTTCCTCCGCGAGCGCCGGCGCGTACGCCGGCAAAGCTTCGTTTTTGCGCTCGTACGCTGCCGCGCGAAGCGTTGCCCGCTGCGCCGCCGAGCCGATCGATTCATTCAACGACCCGGCGTACAGCAAGAACGCCAGCAGGCTCGTCGTCGCCACGACCAAGACGATCAAAGCGACGGCCTGTACGACGTAGCCGCGCGTGAGACGCGAGGCAAACGGCGAGAAGAGCTCAGGCACGCAGTGTGTACCCCGCTCCGCGAACCGTCTGGATCAGCGGACGGTCAAAACCCTCGTCGACCTTGCCGCGCAAATAGGAAATGTATCGCTCGACCGCTCCGGTGCCGACGTCGGCCTCGCTCCAAACGGCGTCGAGCAGCTCCTCACGCGTAAAGACGCGTCGCGGCCGCTGCAGGAGCGTAACGAGCAGCGCGTACTCCAGCGGCGACAGGTCGAGCCGGCGTCCATCCCGCTCGACGACGTGCTCGCCGAGGTCGACGCTCAGTCCTTCATATTCCAAAACCGAACGCGACTCGAGATGCGGGCGCCGCAGCTTCGCTTCGACGTGCGCGATCAGTTCCGAGATTTCGAACGGCTTGCTCAAATAGTCGTCCGCGCCGTGCGCGAGCCCCTCGACCTTATCTTCGACTTCGCCGCGCGCGCTTAGCATGACGACCGGAGCATCGGTGATACGCCGAAGCATCGGCAGCAACTCGATTCCGCTGGCCTTGGGCATCATGACGTCGAGCACGATCAGGTCGGGCGCCCATTCGCGCACGAGCTGGAGCCCGGCGGCACCGTCGGCGGCACAGCGAACCGTGTAGCTGTGGTGGCCGAGCGCCAGCGAGAGCAGTTCGCGGATGTGCGGCTCGTCATCGATGACGGCGATACGTGCGTTCACTCGAATCGCAGGGCCTCGATCGGGTTGAGCTGTGCCGCCTGCCGTGCAGGATAATAGCCGAAGAAGATGCCGACCATGGCCGAGAAGGCTACCGATGCAAGGATCCACTGCGGCGGAATCGTCATCGGCCACTGGGTCAACAGCCCGACGCCGAGTGCGCCGATCACGCCGGCGACGATTCCGATGATGCCGCCGATGGTCGAGAGGACGATCGATTCGGTCAAGAACTGCCGCAGGATCGTCGCACCTCGGGCGCCGACCGACATGCGCAGGCCGATTTCGCGCGTGCGCTCCGTTACCGAGACGAGCATGATGTTCATGATGCCGATTCCGCCGACGATCAGCGACACCGCCGCGACGCCCGCCAGCAGCAGCTCCATCACCGTCCCCGTCTGCGATGCGGCCTGCGCGATCGACTGCAGATTGCGCACCTGAAAGTCATCGGTCAGCGGCGGCACGATCCGATGGCGCCGTTCCAGCAGCTGCGTTACGCTTTGCTGCACCGAGTCGATGTCCGCGGCACTCGCGGCCGAGACCATCAGCGAGTTGACGGTGGTGAGCCCCGTCAGCCGTTCCATCGCGGAAGTATAGGGAATCAGGACGGTGTCGTCCTGGTCTTGCCCAAGGCCGCTCTGGCCCAGCGCCGCCAACGTGCCGATGACGGTAAACGGTGCGCCCTTAATGATGACGGTTTGGCCGATCGGCGAGCCGCCCTGCGGAAAGAGCTGCCCAACGACGCTCTGCCCGAGCACCGCGACCTTGGCCGCCGACGCGACGTCGCTCTCGCTGATAAAGCGGCCGTCGGCCAGCGGCCACGAGCGAATGAAGGTATACGACGGCGCGACGCCGGCGATCGTCGTTTGCCAGTTGTTCTCACCGGCCACGACCTGCGTGCGCACCGAAGCCGTCGGCGAGACTGCGGCGACGCCCGGCAGTTTGGCCAGGGCCAGCCCGTCGGCGGGCGTCAGCGTCGATGCGCCGCCGAAACCGGTGCGCGCACCGGTTTGCGTGACGCTTCCGGGCTGCACGACGATGAGATTCGAGCCGAGGCTATTGATGCTCTGCTGCACCGAGGTGCGCGCGCCGGCGCCGATTGCGACCGTGACGATCACCGCGGCGACGCCGATGACGATGCCGAGCATCGTGAGCATCGATCTCGCTTTATTGCGAACCAGCGCTGCTAGAGCGAGCGCGAGGGTGGCTTGGAGTGTCATGCCGCTTGCCTTTCGTTTACTTCGTCGCTGGTGATGAGGCCGTCGCGGAAGGTGACGATGCGGCGCGCATAAGCGGCGACCTCGGGTTCGTGCGTCACGAGCATGATCGTGATTCCTTGCTCCGCATTGAGGTGCGAGAAGAGCCGCATCACATCTTGCGAGCTCTTCGTATCGAGCGCCCCCGTCGGTTCGTCGGCGAGGATCAGCCCGGGATTGTTGACCAGCGAACGCGCGATGGCGACCCGCTGCTGCTGGCCGCCGGACATCTGATTGGGATGATGGCCGGCCAGCTGCGCGATGCCAACGAGTTCCAGTTTAGCCGTCGCGATACGGCGGCGCTCGGCTTCGTGGGCGCCGGCGTAGACCATCGGCAGCTCCACGTTCTCGATGGCACTCGTGCGCGGCAGCAGGTTGTACGCTTGAAAAACGAAGCCCAGGCGGCTGCCGCGGATATCGGCGCGCTCGTCGGCCCCGAGGCCCGAGACGTCGGTGCCTTCGAAGCGGTACGTGCCTGCCGTCGGCGTGTCGAGAAGCCCGACAACGTGCATGAAGGTCGACTTTCCCGAGCCCGAAGGCCCCATGACGGCGACGAACTCGCCGGGCTCGAGACGCAGATCGACGCCCCGCAGTGCGTGCACCCGCTCGCCGCCGAGTGCGTATTCCTTGCGCAGACCGTTGACTTCGACGACGGCGTTCATCAGTGTATCCCTCGCACCGCGCTGCGCACCGGTGAGCCGCCCATCGGGGAACTGCTGCCGGTCCGCGGGCCGCGCTGGTTTGTCGCCCAGCCGGTGACGACCCGATCGCCGTCGGCGAGCGTATCCGTGCCGAGCGGCAGCACCGCCGCGAGCGTTCCATTGCTCAACGCGACTTTCACGTGAATGGGCGTCGGTCTGCCGGCACGATCGACCGTGAGCGTTGCGGCGGAGCCGGCCGAGACACCGCTCGTAGCCGAGCCGCTGACGCTTCCCCACGGCGTGGACGATCCTGTCGCCGCGGTGTGCAGCGCGCCTACCGGCACGGTCAGTGCGTCGGGTGCGTTCGCGACAGCAATCGTCGCATTTGCGGTCATGCCGGGCAGCAGTTCTCCGCCGGTATTACCTGCGTAGACCACGACGTCGTAGGTGACGACGTTGTTGAGCGTCTGCGGGTTGATGCGAACCTGAGCGACCGTACCGTGGAAGGTTTTGTTCGGGTAGGCAAGGACCGAAAAGTTCACCTGGTCTCGAGCCTTGACTCCCCCGATATCAGGTTCGCCAACGTTGATATCGACTTCCATTTTCGCCAGGTTCTGCGCGATCGAAAAGAGTGTCGGCGTCTGCAGGGACGCGGCGACGGTCTGACCGACCGACACGTCGCGGGCGACGACGGTTCCGTCGACCGGCGAGGTAATGACCGCGTGCTGCAGGTTGAGCTCGTCTTGCCGCACGACCGCTTGGGCCGCGAGCACGTTTGCCTGCGCGGCCTGGACGCTCGCGGCTTGACCGTTCGCCGTCGACGACTGTTCGTTGACCGTTGCGGCGCCGGCCATCACTTGCGCCTGCGCCTGCGCGACCGCGGCCTGCGCTGCGGCGACGTCACTCTGATCCTGCGCGACGCCGGCGCGATCGGCATCGACTGCACTCTGTGCGACGTATCCCTGCGCGAGCAGCGCGGCGTCACGGCTTTCGGTTTTCTGGGCGAGCGTCAGCGCCGCTTGGGTTTTGCCGACGTTTGCCTTCGCCGACGCCATCGCGGCGGCTTCGGCCGCGTCGTTTGCGTTTGCGACCGCAATACCGGAAGCAGCGCTGCTGGCACTGCCGGCGGCCGCAGAGACTTGAGCCTGCGCTTGCGCGACGGCGGCGCGCGCTTGATCGAGCTGCGCCGCAAGGGTGCTCGTGTCGAGACGCGCCAGCACTTGTCCTTGCTCGACCTTCGTGTTGTAGTCGGCGTCGATCGAAGCGATCGTCCCGGATACCTGTGTACCGACCGAAATGAGGTTCTGCGGATTGACGGTGCCGGAAGCGGTTATCGATTGGACGAGGGTCTGCGTCACGACGGGCGCGGTGATCATTTGCGCGTGCGAGCGGGAATGCAGAACGGCCCAAAGCGCGAGCCCGGCGAGCAGCACGCCCGCCGCCGGCAGGAGCCAACGCGGCAGCCGTGCGATGGCGCCGGAGAGTCCTCCGAGGCCGTTGGGGCGAGGAATCGTGATTGACGACATCATGGATCAACTCTAATGGGGACACCTGACAACCAGTGGAGAGTCTGCCGCCTTCGCTTAAACGCAGATTAGGGCCGCGATCGACGACGTCGCGTAGACTTGGGCGTCCTGACCGCTAAAGCGTCGCGCTTAATTCGAAGCGCCAACCGTTTCGCCGGTGGCGCGCCGCACGGCCGCCCGCGCGAGAAGCCTCGTCGAGTCGAGCACCGGCACGGCGGAATTCGAGTCGTCGAGCACGAGCGGGAGTTCCGTGCACCCGAGCACGACCGCGTCGCAGCCGGCGGCTTCGAAGTGCTCCGTCACACCGATGAGTTCGTCGGCCGATTTGAGATGGAACTCGCCTCGCACGAGCTCCTCCAGAATGATCCGATTGACGGTCGCGCGATCCGCTGCGTCGGGGCGCAGATACTCCAAGCCGACGGCCGAAAAGGCGCTGGGATAGACCGGACCGTCGACCAGCCAGCGCGTCCCCATCAGGCCGATCCGCGAAAAACCGCGCTGCAGCGCCTCGTCGCGCACGACTTCGGCGATGTGCAGCCACGGCAGCTCGGTTCGGCTCGCCGCCTCCGGCTGCACTTCGTGAATCGTGTTATCCGGGCAGATCAGGAAATCGGCACCGGCGGCCGCGAGTTTCTCCGCGGACCCCACCATGAGGTCTGCGACGCCGCCCCAATTGCCCGCCTCCAGACACTCGACGTAGTCGCCGAACGAGTACGAGTGCAGGGAGACTTCCGGATGCGCGTGTCCGCCGAGGTGCTGCGCGCCCATGGCGCAGATCGTGCGGTAGCAGAGCGCGGCGCCCTCGTGCGAACAGCCGACGATCCCGATGTGCTTCACGCCGCGTCTCCCGTTGCCACGATGCCCAGCGACTCCACCATCAGCACGACCGACTTGTGCGGCGAGCGCGGCCGGTGGATCGTGCCTTTGGGGATGGTGAAGCCTTGGTGCCGCTGCAGCACGACCGAGTCGTGCCCTTCGATATCGAGCGTAAACTCGCCGTCGAGCACGAGGAAGAACTCGTCTTGCTCGATATGCTTGTGCCACGGAAAATCACCTTCGAAGATTCCCAAACGGATGACCGCGTCGTTGACCGTCGTCAGCGTCTGATTGAACCAGGGCGCGTTGGCGGCAACCTCGGCCGGGATATCGACCAGGCGCAGCATTCCGTACTTGACGTCTTCGTTATTGTGAAAGTTCGCGGGCAACGCTTCGTGCACGGCTTCAGGCTCCTTTTCACAACGAGTATAGCCTAGCGTGCGAAGCGCGTGTCAACCGTCTTCGAAGTCTCAAATATTCTCACAGCCGCAGGCGGCCGAGCTCAGAGGCAGGCTCGCAGCACGAGCGTCAGCAGCAGCAGCACCGCGCAAAATTGTACCGTTGCGATCGCCGCTCGGCGCGCTTTCCTCGCGCTTGTATCGTCGAGCGGAGCCTCGCTCCAGGAGGACGACGCCGCGCCGTACAGGCCCGACCCTTTCGCGCGAACGGTGCCGTCGTCGGTAACCGCGATACCGGAAGCGGCGGCGATGGCGCTCGCGACTTCGTCCAGCGGCAGCGTGCTCGCGTTTCCCAGCGTGTTGCTGAACAGACCGATCCGTTCGCCTTCGGCCGTCACGATCGACAACGCGTCGCGCATCGTGGAAAAACCCAGCGTCGTGAATATCTCAGAGCGTCGTTCGACGGCGCGGATATCCGACAGCGGCAGCCGGACCTCGCGGAAGTGCGGCACCAAGAGCCGGCTGTGTCCCGCGATCACCCTCGCCTCGAGCGTCGCCGCGCCGAGGGTGACGCGAGTTCGCACGGCGGCGACCAAGCCGAAGGTCGCGAAGAGACCGAACCCCGTGGTCACGACCCCGGTGAGAAGCACCATCCACTCGCCGCTCCGGTCTGCGCTGTATGCGTACGGCAGACCGAAGAGCAGCGCCGAGATCCCGAACATGAAGACTGCTAAGAATCCCAGCGCGATCCGCGTTGCGAGGCTGAACCTCCACGTCCGGTCCGCGCCGATCGGCGACATCGCAGCGGTGCCGGCTAGTAGTCGACGCCGCGCAGCAGATCGGCTGCAGGTACCTTCTGATAGTTCGAGTTCGCTTCAACGAGTGTGTCGGCGAAGCCGGCGCCGATGGTGCTGTGCTCGCCGGTTTGCGTGTTGACGACGACCGCCCGATCGAGCGAGTAGTTCTCCATCGCGACGGCCTGTCGGTGCATGCCCTCTTGAGCCGCGCGATCGCTCGCCAGCGCCTCGTCGGTTCGCTCTTGACGCGCCGCATCGGCCGCTCTGTCGTTAGCGATATCGGCTTCGAACATCTTCTGGAAGCTCTGGCGAATCGCGTCTTCTTGCGCGGCTACCGCGCCGAAGTTGATGCGGACGCTATTGAGAACCGCATTTGCCGTCTCGGCCTGGCGTGCGACCTGCGACTCATTCACGAAGATATGGCTGTCCGACAGCCCCCACAAGCCATTCGGATTCGGCGGCAGCACGAACGCGTGCGCGATGAAGTGGATCGTCTTCGCCCCGCTGCCCAGCGTACCGGTGATGTCGGCGGCCGACGGACCCGCCGGTGTCGAGCGAATCACGTGAATCTGCGCCTGCAATCCACGCTGCTGGGCCAGCGCCTTGTACATGGCAACCCAAGATTGAACCGGATCGCCCGTATAGGGCAGCACGGCGCCGTGCAAATTCTCGCGCGCCAGCGGCGAGGCCGTGCGCAGGAACATTTGCGCGCGCGGGTTCGAGGGATCGATCCCCGTGAAATGCATGTTGTAGGAGACCTGCGCGCCGCCGCCGGGCCCGCTCGCCATCGCGCTCCCGCCGCCGGCGTTGAGCGTCCAGTCAGCGGGAATGCTGATGCTGCCGGTTCCGTCGGTGAAGGGGTGGGGGATCAGTTGTTCGGGCGGAGCGAGCCGTTTGGCTCCGGTAGAGGCGTTCGGTGACCCGGGCGCGGTCATTCCCTGGAGCCGGCGCATCATCGGCCCGATCGTCGTGTGAAAACGAGCGGACGTATCGTACAGCGCGGCGCCGGCGGTCTGCGCACCAGCGTTGGCGGTGACGATCGCCACCCCGGTGTACGGCGTGCCGTTGCGAGCGGCGGTGAAGAGCAGCGCCAGCGAGTGATCGCGGGAGTCTACGGCGACTTGCGCGATCGTCGGCCGCGCGCCGAGGTCTGCATGCACGCGCCTCATGAGCGTCGCGGTCGCGGCGGACAACGACGAACTCCCCAGGGTCCCGGTGAGGACCGCGCCGCCGCCGGGGTTTGCCGTGGTCTGGAAACTGCCGCTCGTCGTCGCCGACGCCGGGAGCCGGGAACTGAGGCCCCACAGGATGCATCCAACGAGGGCCGCGATCAGGAATCGAAAGTACACGTTCATTGCAAGCCAGTATAGCGGCCATTTTGCGACGTGTGCATGGGGAGTAAACCCTACGAAAAAGGCCCCGCGGATGAACGCGGGGCCTTCGAGGGTGGGCGGTGGAAGCTTTAGAGGTCTTCCGGGTTGATGCCCTTGAGCCGGTCGTACTGCGTCTTCGTCGGGGACGCGTGCGGGTTGGCGTGGTCCGGGTACTCGCCTTCGTACTGCACGGTGAGCGGTTCGCGATTGCGCTCGTAAGCGCTCACGAGCCGGCTCATACCGTCGCCGTTGGTGCCCATCACTTCGGCGAGCGCCGCTTCGTCGGCGGTCATCGTCGCAAAGGGCATCTCGAACTCGTGACGCGGACGCCCGTCCTCGTCAACGTCCTGGCCCTCGGGCACGATGTCGACGTTGCGATACCGCGACATTCCCGTACCGGCGGGGATCAGTTTGCCGATGATGACGTTCTCCTTGAGCCCGAGCAGCGGATCGTATTTGCCCTTGATCGCCGCATCGGTGAGCACGCGCGTCGTCTCTTGGAAGCTCGCGGCCGAGAGGAACGACTCCGTCGCCAGCGACGCCTTGGTGACGCCGAGCAGCACCGGATTCGCGGTCGCCAGCTCTTTGCCGGCGGCCTTCATCCGTTCGTTGGCCTCGTGGAACGCCGCCGCTTCGACCAGCTGGCCCGGCAGCAGCGTCGTGTCGCCGCCTTCGACGATCTTGACCTTGCGCAGCATCGAGCGAACGATCACTTCGATGTGCTTGTCGTTGATGTCGACGCCCTGCGAACGATAGACCTTCTGCACTTCCTGAACCAGGTAGTTTTGCAGCGCGGTCTCGCCCTTGACGCGCAGGATGTCGTGCGGGTTGAGCGAGCCTTCGTTGAGCTGGTCGCCCGGCTCGATCGCCTGGCCCTCCTGCACCATCATGTGCGTGCCCGGCGGGATCTCGTACTCGTGCTCTTCGCCGTGCGAATCGGTGATGTAGATGATTCTCTTGTTCTTCTCGTCACCGAACCGGATCGTGCCGCCGACCTCGACGATCGTCGCCTGACCCTTGGGTTTACGCGCTTCGAAGATTTCCTCGACACGCGGGAGACCCGTGATGATGTCTTCGGTCGCGACGCCGCCGGTGTGGAATGTTCGCAGCGTCAGCTGCGTACCCGGTTCACCGATCGACTGCGCCGCGATGATGCCGACGGCCGTGCCGATATCGGCGCGGTTGCCCGCCGCCAGATCGCGACCGTAGCACATCGAGCAGACGCCGTACTTCGACTGACAGGTCAGCACCGAGCGAATCTTCACTTCGGTGATGCCGTTGTCGATGAGCGCCTTGGCCTTCTCTTCGTCGATCTCGGCGTCGCGCGTGACGATCGCCGTCGTCGGACGCTTTGGATCGATGCGAACCTCTTCGGCCGCGCGGCGGCCGATGATCCGGTCGATGAGCGGCTCGATGACCTCCTTGCCCGCGCGGATATCGCTGACGACGATCCCGTTGGCCGTGCCGCAATCTTCCTCGCGGACAATGACGTCTTGCGCGACGTCGACGAGACGGCGCGTCAAGTAACCGGAGTCGGCCGTACGCAGCGCGGTGTCGGCAAGACCCTTGCGCGCGCCGTGCGTCGAGATGAAGTACTCAAGGACCGTTAGGCCTTCTTTGAGCGACGCCTTAACGGGGATCTCGAGAATCCGGCCCGACGGGTCGGACATCAAGCCGCGCATGCCGCCGAGCTGTTTGACCTGCGCGATCGAACCGCGCGCACCCGAGGTCGCCATCATGAAGACCGGGTTGAGTGGATTCTGCGAGGCCTGCATGGCGCTCGTAACCTCGTCAGAGGCCTTCGACCAGATGTCGATGGTCTTGTTGTACCGCTCGTCTTCGGAGATGAAGCCTTGCTCGTACAGACGATGCAGCTCGTCGACTTCGTCCTGCGCCGCACCGACGATCTCGTACTTGCTCTCCGGCACCACGACGTCGTTGATCGAGACCGTCGTTCCCGAGAGCGTGGCGTAGTGGAAGCCGAGTTCCTTGATCGCGTCGAGGAAGCGCGCCGTTTCGGCATTGCCGTAGCGGCGATAGCAGTCCGTGATCGTCTTCTTCAGGCCGCCCTTATCGATGATGCGGTTGACGAACTCGTGGTTCCACCGGTCCGGGAAAGCCATGTTGAAGATAGAGCGCCCAACGGTCGTCTTGATCAGCTCGCCCTTCCAGCGCACGTAGATCCACTCTTGCAGGCTGATCTGCTTGGTCTCGTACGCCGTGATGGCTTCTTTCGCGTCGAAGAATGTCGGAAGCGCGCCGGGGACGTCGCCGTCGGGAGCGTTCCTCTTCCTCGGCCGAGTGATCTGCTCGGTTTCGTCGGTCATCGCGGCCTTCGCGGGACCGGCATACTGATCGCGTTGGAACGTGAGGTAGTAGAGTCCGAGCACCATGTCTTGTGTCGGAATCGAGACCGGGTTGCCGTACGCCGGCAGCAGGATGTTGTTCGAGGAGAGCATCAGGATGCGCGCCTCGGCCTGCGCGCCTGCCGAGAGCGGCAAGTGCACCGCCATCTGGTCGCCGTCGAAGTCGGCGTTGTACGGCGTGCAGACCAGCGGATGCAGGTGAATCGCCTTACCCTCGACGAGCACCGGCTCGAAGGCTTGAATGCCTAAGCGATGGAGCGTTGGCGCGCGGTTGAGCAGCACCGGATGCTCCTTGATCACTTCTTCGAGCACGTCCCAGACTTCCGGGCGTACCCGCTCGACCATGCGCTTCGCGCTCTTGATGTTGTGCGCGAGCCCGCGGTCGACGAGCTTCTTCATCACGAACGGCTTGAAGAGTTCGAGCGCCATCTCTTTGGGCAGACCGCACTGGTGCAGCTTGAGCGAGGGTCCGACGACGATGACCGAACGGCCCGAGTAGTCGACGCGCTTGCCGAGCAGGTTCTGCCGGAAGCGGCCCTGCTTACCCTTGAGAATATCCGAGAGCGACTTGAGCGGACGATTGTTAGGCCCGGTAACCGGACGCCCACGACGCCCGTTATCGATCAGCGCATCGACCGCTTCTTGCAGCATGCGCTTTTCGTTCTTGATGATGATCTCGGGCGCGTTGAGTTCGAGCAGCCGCTTGAGGCGGTTGTTGCGATTGATCACGCGCCGGTAGAGGTCGTTGAGATCCGAGGTTGCAAAGCGGCCGCCGTCGAGCTGAACCATCGGGCGCAGCTCCGGCGCGATAACCGGCACCGCAGCGAGCACCATCCACTCGGGACGGTTGCCGCTGTTCAAAAAAGCTTCGACGACCTCCAGCCGCTTGATCGCCTTGAGGCGCTTCTGGCCGCTGGTCTCCTTGAATTCTTTGCGCAGATCTTCTTGGATCTTACGCAGGTTGAGGTCGCGCAGCAGCTCGCGGATCGCCTCGGCGCCCATGCCCGCTTTGAAGCGGTTGCCGAATTTGTCGCGCGCTTCGCGATACTTCTGCTCGGAAAGGACCTCACGCTTGGTCAGCGTCGTGTCGCCCGGATCGATGACGACGTAGGCCGCGAAGTAGATGACCTTCTCGAGCTGGCGCGGCGACATGTCGAGCAGGATGCCGATGCGGCTCGGTACGCCCTTAAGATACCAGATGTGACTGACCGGCGTCGCGAGCTCGATGTGGCCCATCCGCTCGCGGCGCACCTTGGCGCGGGTGATCTCGACGCCGCAGCGGTCGCAGATCATCCCTTTAAAGCGGATGCGCTTGTACTTGCCGCAGTGGCATTCCCAGTCTTTGGTCGGGCCGAAGATCTTCTCGCAAAAGAGGCCGTCGCGCTCGGGCTTGAGCGTACGGTAATTGATGGTCTCGGGCTTTTTGACTTCTCCGAACGACCACGCGCGAATTTGCTCCGGCGACGCCAGGCCGATGCGCATTGCGTCGAAGTTGTTGACGTCAATTAGGTTCAAAGGATGGAACTCCAGCGGGCCCACGGCGCCGGCGCTTACGCAGGGAAGGCCAGACCCACGTCGTCACGTAGGGGCTCCCACC
The DNA here is from genome assembly GCA_036489315.1 of Candidatus Cybelea sp. NCBI lineage: Bacteria > Bacillati > Vulcanimicrobiota > Vulcanimicrobiia > Vulcanimicrobiales > Vulcanimicrobiaceae > Candidatus Cybelea > Candidatus Cybelea sp. The sequence continues at coordinate 86,524 of DASXFZ010000012.1, read as the reverse complement.
GTCGCTCCTGGCGCGGGGCACAGAGGGGCATTATATCACGGGACGTCTACCAATGTCACCTCCGAGCTGCCGTGGGGTGCCGTGTCACCCTGAGCCTGTCGAAGGGCGGTCGAAGGGCGGTCGAAGGTAGCCTATAGACGATCCAGCCAATCGGTGGTACCCTTGCTCCAAATCATAACAACCCTGCCCCTGAAGGGCCTTAGTTATGACGGAGATGGACAAGGTGTGGGCCCGCATAAAGGCCCACGCGGCGCAACAGGCCACGCACACACCGCAGCTCGGCTTAAGCGAGGCGGTGATGGTTGTCGTGCGGATCTGCCGAGAGGAGCTCTCGAGCTATCCGCCCGACGAGGCGATCGAGTACCTCACCGCCGAGCTGCTGCGCCTTATGAAGGAAGCACGGGTCAGGCGCTTCGATCGAGGTGTCGTCTAGCTTTTCTTTCGCGAGGCCCGCTTGCGCGTGGGGACCTTGTCGCCCTCAGCCCGCGCCTCGCTCAGCCCGATGGCAATCGCCTGCTTGCGGCTCGTCACCTTTCGGCCGGAGCGGCCGGATTTGAGCTTGCCGGCCTTCATCTCGCGCATCACGCGTTCGACCTTCTTGCCGGACTTGCGGCTATACTTACGTGCGCTTGCCTTCTTGCGGGTCTTTTTCCGACCGGCAGTTTTCTTCCGGCCGGTGCTCTTCTTCCGGCCGGTGCTCTTCTTCCGGCCCGTGCTCTTCTTCCGGCCCGTGCTCTTCCGGCGCACGGTCGTCTTTCGTCGTCCCGCGCCTTTGCGCGATGCGGCTTTTCTGCGCGTGGTCTTCTTCTTACGTGCCGGCATCGAGGGTTAGACCCGCGCGCCTCGGCCGGTGATCAGGTTGACGACGATCAGAATAACGACGATCAGCAGAATCAGATGGATCAGCCCGCCTCCGAAGTGGAGCAAAAACCCCAACAGCCAGAAAACGAACAGAATCACAATAATCGTCCAAAGTAGTCCTACCATGTACTCTCCTTGCGCGTGGTGGCATCGAACGTAATCATTGCCTGCCACTTTACCCCAATTGCGCCCGCCCAATGCACCTCCTCATAATTAGAAAACGGCGACGTGCAGTTTCCCGAGCATCGAGGGCCGAAAAGAGACCGCCTGGCTGGATTTTCAAAGTGATGAAACCGTTCCCGGAATCTGAGCCGTCGTTTTCGGCCGGCGAGAGGAGTATTTGCTCCATTCGTGCGGTTATCGCGCGGGCGTGCGACGTGCTCTGGCAAGCGGGTCCCTCCGGCATCGTGACGAACGTCCTTGTCTGCCGTCCGGCTCGCTCCGAGGGGCAGGGGCGCCTCGATGAAACCGAGGTCACGCAGGTCGATGCGCTGTGGGGCAAAGCCCTGCGCTGTGCGGAGCGCTTCAGCGCCGTCTACCACGTGCGCGCCGCGGGCGGCTCGGCGCTGCGCAACTTCCTCGTGCAGGCTGTGCCGGTCTTCGACAATCGCGACGAAGTGCTCTATTGGTCCGGGCACGCTACCGAAGTCGAGCGCTTCGCCGATGCCGGCACGCGCTTTATTTCAGAAGCTACCGCGGCGCTGTCGTCGTCGCTCAACCGCTCCACGATCGTTAACCGCTTCATCGAAGCCGCCACCGTCGAGTTCGCCGATGGGTGCGCCATCTTTACCTTCGACGACGCGGGCGCGGTGCAGCTCGAGGGCTTCACCGACGGCCGCTCCACGGCGCCGCTGCGCGCGGAATCGCTGACCGTCGCCGTCGATGCAGCGCTGCGTTCGAAGGAGCCGCAACTGATGCTCGCCGCCGCGAAGCCGGCGCCGCCGGAGAACGTACGCTCGCTGCTCGCCGTGCCGCTGCTCGCGGGAACGAGCTGCGCCGGCGCGGCGGTCTTCTTCGAGTCGGAGCGCCGCTCGAGTTTTGCTGCACGCGAGCAGGATGTCGGCGTCATCGTCGCGCGCCAGCTGGCGATGGCGCTGGAAAACATCAAGACTTTCGAACGCGAGCGGCACGTCACCGAGCGGCTTCGCTTTCTCGCGCGGATAACGGACCGGCTCTTCGCGACCGTCGGGGGTGCAGAGACGCTTTCCTTGCTGCTCGATGAGATCGTCGAGCGCTTCGCGGACTACGCGATTGCTGCGGAGCTGAGCGGCGAGAGCTTGCGCGTCCTCGCGCGTTCCGGAACGGCGGCGAATCTGCACGAAGAGAGCGAACGCGAGTTCGTCGAACATCTCGCCGCGCGCCGTTCGCTGCGCAACGGAACGCTCTTGAAATTCGGCCCGCTGTCGGAAGCGGTCCGTCCGCTCTCATGGATGATGGTTCCGCTCTACGCGGGCGACGCCGTCTACGGCGCGATCGTTGCCTGTTCGAACAGCCGCCGCTACGGAGCCGAGGATCTCGAGCTGCTCGAAGAGATTGGCCGGCGCGCTTCGAATGCGCTCGATCGCGCGGAAAACGTTGTTCGCGAACGCCGTCTGATCCAGACGCTCCAGCACGCTACCCTTCCTCCGCTGCTCGCGAAAGTTGAAAATGCGACGCTGAGCGCGATCTATCGCCCCGCTTCCTCTGAGGTGCAAGTGGGCGGAGACTGGTACGACGCCTACGATCTCGACGAGCATCGCGTGCTCTTCAGTGTCGGCGACGTCACCGGTCACGGCCTCGAGGCCTCGGCGGTGATGGGCAAGCTGCGCCACTCGATCAACGTGGTCGCGATGTACGAACCCAATCCCGCGAGAATCCTCGACGCCGCCGAGCGGATTCTCTTACGCCGCTTTCCGGCCGCCATCGCCACGGCGTTCGTTGCGGTCTTCGATCCGCGCACGCTGACGATCGCCTACGCCAACGCCGGGCACCCATATCCGCTCCTACGCATGCGCGACGGTACGATCCAGGAACTCGAAGCCGACGGACTCCCGCTCGGGCTGCGCTCCGCCGGCGAGCCGGCGAGCCCGATCAGCAAACGGCTCAGCGAACCGGCCCTGCTGACGTTCTACTCCGATGGATTGACGGAAGCGACGCACGACACTCTGCGCGGCGAACGCCTGCTGCTCGAAGCGGTCGGCAGTCGGGCAATTCTCTACGTTGAGAACCCCGCACGCTTCATCGAAGAGTACTGCCTGCGCGGTCAATCACCCGACGATGTCGCGATCCTTACGGTAAACTTCCTCAAGTGCCGCCGCTGGCGATTCGAATCGCGCGACTGGAACGCCGCGAAGCTGGCGCGCCGTGAATTCGCCGCCGCCCTCGACGCGGCCGGCATGCCCGAACGCAGCGTCAAAAACGGCGAGCTGATCTTCGGTGAGCTGAGCGCGAGCATCGCGCAGCACTCGGAAGGTCCGGTCGAAGTCGCCCTCGAGTGGTGCGCCGGCGCGCCGGTGCTGCATGTCGTGGCGCGCGGCAATGAGAACGCGCGCCGCGATTACGATCACGATCTTTGGCTCGTCGGGCGTCTCGGCGCGCGCGTCGACGTCGAGATCCTTCCCGGCTTCGGCGCTCACGTCACCGCCGCCATGTCCGTCTCACCCTAGCGTCATCTGAGCGAGCATACGCCAAGCGCGTTATCTAAGCGCAGCCGACGGGCATACGGCCAAGGTGAACGAGAAACAGAAACGAGTCGCCGTCCTCGTTACCGACGGTTTCGAAGAGTCCGAGCTTACCGAGCCTACAAAATCGCTCCGCGATTCGGGCGCAAAAGTCGAGATCATCTCGCAAAAGACCGAGCCGATCCAGGCTTTTAAACATCACCAGCCGACGATAAAGGTCGGCGTCGATAAGACGCTCGACGAAGTCTCGCCCGAGGACTACGACGCCGTGCTGCTCCCGGGAGGCGCGCTGAACGCCGACGGCATGCGCACCGACGAACGGGCCCAGCGATTCGTTGCACAAATGAACGAACGGGAAAAACCGATTGCCGTCATCTGCCACGCGCCGTGGCTGCTCGCATCCGCAGGGCTCGCTCGCGGCCGCACGCTGACCAGTTGGCCGACAATCGCCGACGATCTGCGCAACGCCGGTGCGGAGTGGATCGATCGCGAAGTCGTCATCGACCGAAACCTCGTCACGAGCCGCGGGCCGAAGGACATCCCCGCCTTCAACGAAGCGGTGCAGTCGCTGCTCAATCGGTGAGGTAGAGCGTCCAGGGTTTCTCCGGATGGTGATCGGCGGGGAAGACTTCGCCGGCCGTGAGGTGTCGGCGAAACCCGCACTGCGAGCACTCGTATTGGCCGCTCACCGCGACCGGGTCGCCCGCCGTTCCAAATATCTCAGCCATGCTTGGCTTGTACCCGGGTTTCTCGGCTCTCAAGGCCGGGGATATCGAAGCTATGCTCGCTGCACTCTTTGAAAATGAACCGCAAGCCAGCGCTGCCGCCACGGTCCTGCGCGAGTTGGGATTCGACTCGGAAGTGATTCTGCGCGGCGCCAATACGTTCGAGGAACGCACTCGGGACTTTTTCGCCGGTAAACCGCCGTCATTCGAGCCGCACGCGCTCTTGCTCAGCGCCAACGCCGATGACGAACGCTTTGCGCGAACGGTTCAGCGCCACTACGGGATTCTGATCGAAAACGCCGGCTGATTCGACGCGCTCGGCGGCTGATTTCTTTCCGAGCCGCCTCTCGCTCAAAAGCCTACGCGACGCAGCCGCGGCGTGCCGTGGCTGCGACCTCTATAAATACGCGACGCAGACCGTCTTCGGCGAAGGCCCGGCTCGCGCGCGCCTGATGCTCGTCGGTGAAGAACCCGGCGACAGCGAGGATCTCAAAGGTCACCCGTTTGTCGGCCCCGCCGGGAAGCTGCTGCGTCGCGCTATGGACGCTGCCGGCATCGGACCACGCGACGCTTACGTGACCAACGCCGTCAAGCACTTCAAGTTCGTGGAACGCGGCAAGCGCCGCATCCATCAAAAGCCGAAAATCGTTGAGGTTCGCGCCTGTAAGCCGTGGCTGGAGGGTGAGATCGCGCTCGTGAAGCCGCGGTTGATCGTCGCGCTGGGCGCGACGGCGGCGCAGTCGCTGCTCGGCTCAACTTTCCGGTTGATGGCCAACCGCGGGCGGGTGCTCCCGGGACCGCCCCGGATTCTGCCGACGATTCATCCCTCGGCCATCCTCCGGGCGCCCGATGGCCAGGACCGCCGAGTCAAGATGTTGGACCTCGTCAACGACCTGCGAACGGCAATCCGCGATGTAAGTTAATCTGTGATCGTTTAGGGTCTTGACCCTGTGATTTCGATGGGTATAATACGTTCCATCGGAGGAAATCGCAACACGTGCTTGACCCAGCAATCGACGTCCATACCCCGACCCAAGCCCACAACGATGCCATGGCGTCCCCGATGAAAGAGGTCATCCGGCAGCTCGCCGACCTGCTTGGCGCGACGACCGTGGCCGCGATCGGCGACGTTAAAGAGACCCGGGCCGTTACCCAGTGGCTGAGCGGCGAACGCGAGCCGCAGCGTCCCCACGCTTTGCGTTTCGCCCTTCAACTGGCGCTGATGATATCCACCCGCCCAACGCGCGATGTCGCACGCGCCTGGTTCTACGGCTCGAACCCCCAACTCGAGGATCGCTCGCCTCTCGCCGTCCTGCGAGACGATCCCCTGGAGGAGGCCCAGGGCCCCTTGATACGCGCGCTGCGCACGTTCTCAGCCCGCGACGGCGCCGCCTCGCAATCCAGCTCAAATGGCAGTGGGAATTCCAACCCGCCCGGGGGCCCACCCGAAGTTATTCACAACTCCGGCACCGGTGTTCATAACGCTCCGGTGAGCTAAGGTAGCAAGCCCCAATCACGCTTGCTTTCGCGAACGGAAACGCTGAGTATTAAGAACAATGGTTACTCCCGAAACGGTCGTGATGGTCTTTAACGGAGAGTACGACCTCACCTCAAAGGATCAGCTGCGCGAGGCGTTTAGTCTCCTCGCCGACAGCGAGCGCGCGGTCCTCGACTTCAACGACGTGACCTACCTCGATTCCACGGCGCTCAGCGAACTCACGCTGCTGCACAAATCGCGCAGCGCTGCCGGGCTCGATCCCGCCACGATCGTCACCAGCAACGGCAACATCCTGCGGCTGTTCGAGATCGTCGATATGCGGCAGTTCTTCAATTTTGCCGGCGCGATTCCCGAGCTCGCGGCAGACGGCGACTCGGTCAGGATCCAGCACGCCCGCTCGTTTGGAACAAACGGAGCGACTGCCGGTCCCTAAAGCTACTCCGTATCGATCGGATCGTTCGACGGCGGCTCCTGCAGGAAGTGCGCGATCGGGTACTTCGACGGAATCGAAGAGAACGGACGAGGACTCTGCGTGAAGTCGAAGGCGTCGTCGAGACTCGTCGCGCGCGTATCGGTATAGCCCTGTGAGGCCGGCCCGATCGGCCCCAAGCCGTACACCTCTTCGATGAAGTGCAGGATGCTGCCGTACTCGTACTGCACGTGCGAGACGTAGTTCGTTTTCGCGTACGGCGAAATAATCAGGCACGGCACGCGGACGCCTAACCCGCGATAATCGAGCTGCGGCGGCACCGCGTTGTCGTACCAGCCGCCCCAATCGTCCCACAGAACGATAATCGCCGTCGTCCGCCAGTACGGGCTTTCGCCCACGGCGTTGACGACCGACGCGACCCAGGATGGGCCTTGATCGCTGCGAAAGTGCGGATGATCGGAGTCGTCCTTACTCGGTGTTACCCAGTCGACTGAGGCCAGCGCGCCGTTTCTGGGATCGCTCAAGATCCTCGACTGCGGGGCAATGATATTGCTCCAATCGCGCCCGTACCGCGTGTACCTAACCGCCTCGAAGGGCTCCCACATCCCGTCATCGAGCTGTTTGCTCGCGTAGTACTTCCACGATACGCCGCTGCGATCGAGCACGTTCGCGATCGTGTTGAACTGATCGAAGCACGGATAAGGGCCGGCGTAGTAGTGTTCCCTGCCTCCGGCCGTCAGATACGAGCTCCGCGTACCGGGCGGGGAGTCGCAGTCGTCGTAGATGCCGTTGGGGAAATCGACCTCCGATCGGCTCGGTGACTGCTCGATCGCGTCGTTGCCCGCCACAAGCGTGAGATGGCCCGTGAAGCTCCCCCCGAACTCGGTGGGAAACATCGCGTCGGCTAGCACGTACCGCCGCGCCATCGTCCAATAAGGCCTCAGCAGCGACGGGTCGACGTACGAGTACGCTTCGTACGGCGCCCGGCTGCCGAACTTGGAGAAGCCGTCCATCTTCCCATTATCGTAGTCGAAGGTGGCCGCGCGATAGTTGTGGGCTAGGTCCGGTCCGTTAAAGGTGATCTTTTGCAGCGGAATCGAGACGTCGCCCGACGGACAAACCGAAGCCGATCCCGTCGCCGGGCGAAAGCGCGGCGCGAGGTGCTGCGTTCGCCGGCTTCCGACGGGGATCGCGCAGCCCGTCATCGGCGCATTGGCGTTCGGGTACCCGGCAAAGAAATTCTCGAAGCTGCGGTTCTCTTGCACGATGATGACGACGTGCGAAATGTATTGGCTCGGAGATCCGCTCGGCAGGCGCACCGTCGGCAGGGCTGCGCGGCCGCCCGCAAAGCTGCCGCCGTTTGGCAGGCTACCGCTGCCGGCCGTGCATCCGGCGACAAGAACGACGCAGCAAGCAGCAAGCCTGCAAAGCGCTCCGCGAAGCATGCCGCGTCTTTGCTCCCGCTAGCGCGGGTTACCTGGTTAGCGCGGCGGGGTACACGCCCCTCATGCGCAATCTCGAAGACGTTAGAACCGGCTTCGCCGTACTGGAAAATGGCACGCACCTGCAAACCGCGGCGATGCTGCTCGATCCCGGCGAGGCCAGCGGTCCGCTCGCCAACGAGCATCCGCAAAGTGAGCAGGTGCTGTTCGTCGCCAAAGGTACCGTCGAAGCCGAGATCGGCGAGCGGCGCTTCACGATGAAGAGCGGCGACAGCGCGATCGTCCCGCCCGACGCGCCGCACCGCTTCACCAATCGTTCGAGCGAGCGCGCCGTGACGTTTAACGTCTACGCGCCCAAGGCGTACTGATTAGCGCTTCCGAGCCTTCGTTCGGGAAGCCCCCGCCGATTTTTCGCGGGCCGGGGCGCGCTTGCGGGCCGGCGCCCGCTTTGCAGCAGCGAGCATCCGTTTCTTTGCCGCCGCCATCTCGTCGCCCATTTCCTCGAGTTCGTCGGCTTCGAGCACGCCTCGCGCGAGCGAGAAGATGGTGCTTTCTTCTTCCTTGACGTGATGCGTCACGTTCTCGCAGAGCACTTGCACCTCGGCTTTGAACTGCTCGTCCGGCTGTCGTCCCGATTTGAGCAGCGCGATGAGTTCCTTGATAAGGGCGTGCTCGGTATAGGCTTCGAAAACGTCGACGGTTTCTTCAGCTTTCTCGGCGCGCTCGCGCAGCACGGGGTAGAAGAACTTTTCCTCGATCGCCGCGTGCACCGTGAGCGCCTCTTCTATTTCTTGCGCGAGGCCGGCGAGGCGATCGTCGTCGGGATCGCACTTTATCGCTCGATCCAGCAGACCCCCAACCATTTTGTGATCCTGTTTTAACAGCGTCAGTACGTCCATTGCAGATCCTCCTTCGGCCCCGTGATGCCCGAGCGGACCGCACCTCAAACTTAAGAGACGCTAGCGCCGAGCGGTTTGATCCTCCGCGCGACGAAGTTCGGTAACGTCCTCCTCGGACGAACCGACGAGGTGGCGATGTGCGACGTCCCCGCCGAGATAACCCGCCACCGCCAGCACGGCGATGCCGAGGACGGTCAGCACGTAACCGCCCACGGAAGTGTGGTCGTGAAAGCGCACTGCGCAGGCCCATCCGAAGATCACGATCAACGCGATGTTGAGCGTCATGTGCCACGCGGCGACGTTCTTTGCTTTGAACGACATCGGCGCCGTCAGATAATCGATGAAGCCGAAGAGTCCGGCGACGAGCGAGCCGAGGACGCCGAACAGAATCAGCCAGGTCCCCATCGGCGACCAAAAGGCAGGCCCCGCCCAGATCGAGATGATGTCGGCGACAATGGCCGCCACGAAGCAGCCGATTGGGAAGGTTACCAAGATCGGGTGAATGGGATGCCCTGCGATGGTTGCCTTACCTTGCATAGCGCTTCAATACCCACCCAAGATTAGAGCGACTCGACGTATGCCGCTGCGTCGCGCACCTCAGAAGGCGTCAGGAACTTTGGATAGAGGCGCGGCATTGGCGGCTGCGGATCCTCAATCCAGGAAACGAGCCCTCCGTAGCTCATCCGCTTCGATTCCCCGTACAGGGAAGGCCCAACGGGGCCCCCGGCGCCCTCCGCGCCATGGCACGTTTCGCAGTTTGCCGCAAAAACAAGTGCGCCGGCGATGCGATCCCCCCCGACAGTAGCGCCGGTCCCGGCGCTAACGTCTTGTCGCTCGACCGACGCGCTCGTGCACGCAACCGTGCATAGCATGAAGACTAGGCCAAGCGCGCTGCGCATGGGAACGTTGTACCCGCGGATTTGGCGGGTAAAAGCAAGCCTACAATGCTGCTTGCGGCTGCCGCCCTGGGGGCCACGCTGTACGCGACGTACTGCTCCTCGTGCCACGGTAACGTCGGCCAAGGATCGAGTCTCGCCCCATCGCTCATCGGCAAACCGGCGGTCGACGTTCACTTTATGCTCGATAGCGGACGCATGCCCGCGGCAGCACCGTACGTCAATGGAATTCCGCGCGTGGCGCGGTTCGACGAGCCGCAGATCACGGCCATCGTGCAGTACGTGCTGCAGCTCTCGCCGCAGCCTGCCTCAGCCGCTCTGCCGCTCGTCATGCCCGGCAATATCGACGCCGGCCGCCGCCTCTTTGCCGAAAACTGCGCCCAGTGCCATGGAGCGACCGGTGACGGTGCGTCCGTCGGATCAAACGACGTCGCGCCCGCGCTCTCCACGGCGACGGTCTTTCAGGTCGCCGAGGCGGTCCGTGCGGGGCCCGGCGTCATGCCGAGCTTTGGTTCGGACGTTCTGAGCGATCAAGACGTCAGCGATATCGCGCACTATGTGAACTACGTGCAGACGCAGGGAAACGCCCCGGGCGGCACCAACGCCGGCGGATTCTCGCTCGCGGACGACGGCCCGGTTGCCGAAGGCTTCGTTGCCTGGCTGTTCGGGCTCGGCGCGCTCGTGCTATTCATACGCTTCCTCGGCACCACCAACTAGCGTGCATCTAGTGTGTCTCCCTGATCAAAACGCGCGGGCGCCACGTCGAAGGAGCCGTCGAAAATCTACGTACGCGCGCTTTCGGCGCCGAGGCGCCAAAAGCAAAGAATCATACCGACGAGTCCGGCGATACCCAGTAAAGGCGACCACAACAGACCGGTAAACAACGCAAGCGTGCACAGCGCGATCAGCACCGGCCATGGGCTGTTCGTGGTGAAGACGCCCAGGTCGTCGCCGGCAGCCATTTGGGGCGTTTCATTCGGATCGTCGCCTTCGAGCCGTGCATCGCGCTCGGCCACGACAGCATAGGCGGCCGCAAATGCCAAGCCGGTCGCCATTACCGCGAGCAGCGCGGTGCCGGCCGCTTCTTCGTGCGCCACGAACCAGTAAACGACCGCGATAACCGCGCCGAAGGCCGCTGCGAAGGCGAAGAGGCCGACGAACGAACGCATCAGACGGAGCCCGGCCGCGAATCGATCGCCGGACGCCGGCTGCGAATCGCCGGCAGCGTTTTGAAGTTGAACTCCGGCGGCGGCGACGTCGTCATCCACTCAAGGCTATATCCGCCCCACGGGTCGTCCTCAACGGGCGCGCGCCGTCGAATCGAGACGAGGACGTCGATGAAGAACAATGCGACGCCCAGCGTCATGATCAACGCTCCGGCGGAGGCGACGGCGTTGAGCAGCGGGAGGTGTCCCACCGCCGGATACGTGTAGACGCGCCGCGCCATGCCTTCCATGCCCATGAAGCCCATCGGAATGAAGGTCGCATTGAAGCCAAGGAACAGCAGCGCGAAGACCCAGCGCCCGATGCCCTCCTCGAGCTTGACGCCGAACATCTTGGGGAACCAGAAGTACAGCGCGCCGAACAGCGCGAACATGCTGCCCCCGCCGATCGTGTAGTGGAAGTGCTGCACGATGAAGTAACTGTCGTGGGCCTGGTAGTCGATCGGTGGAGATGCGATCATGACGCCGGTGATCCCGCCGATGAGAAAGTTGAGCAGGAAGCCGATGGCAAAAAGCATCGGAACCTGCAAAGCGATCGATCCCTTCCACATCGTTCCGATCCAGTTGACGAACTTCACCCCGGTCGGCACCGCAATCAAGAACGACACCGCCGAAAAGAACGGATTGCTGACGGCGCCGGTGGTGAACATATGGTGCGCCCAAACGCCCAGCGACAGCGCCGCGATTGCAAACGCGGCGATCACCATCCCGACGTACCCGAAGACCGGCTTACGCGAGAAAGTTGCGATGATCTCGGTCACGATGCCGAAGTAGGGCAGAATGAGCACGTAGACTTCGGGGTGTCCGAAGAACCAAAAGAGATGCTGATAGAGAATTGGATTGCCGCCGTACGCCGCATCGAAAAAGTGGCCGCCCAGGTGGCGTTCGATCAGTGCCATGGCGAAGGCAGCCGCGAGCGACGGAAAGGCCATGATGATTAGCACCGCCGTTGCGACGATCTCCCAGGTAAAGATCGGAATGCGCCACATCGTCATGCCCGGCGCGCGAAACAGAAAGACGGTCACCAGGAGGTTGATCGAGGTCAGAATCGTCGAGATGCTCGTCATCAGCAAACCGATGAAGAAAAGATCCTGGCCGGCACCCGTGCCCACGAAAAACTCGTTGATCGGAGCGTACGCCGTCCAGCCCGTCGCGGCCGCGCCGCCGTAGGTCGCCAAACCGGCGAAGACTGTGATGCCGCCAAGCACGAACAGCCACAGCCCCGTCGCGTTGAGCCGCGGAAAGGCGACGTCGGGCGCACCGATCTGCAACGGCACGAGATAGTTGGCCAGCCCGATTCCGAACGGCGCGATGACGAGAAAGATCATCGCCGTACCGTGCAGCGTGAAGACCTGATTGTAGGCGTGCGGGCCGAGCAGGGTGTTGCCGGGAACCGCCAGCTGCGCCCGGATCAGGGCCGCGAGCACGCCGGCGATGACGAAGAACGAGAGCGTCGACACGACGTACATGATGCCGATCTTCTTGTGATCGGTCGTCGTGAGCCATTCGATCACGGCTGGCCTCCCCCCCGGCCGGTAAGGAAATGCCGATAGGTTTGTGCCGGGACGACCTCCACGTAGAACGCCATGAACGCGTGATCGAGCCCGCAGAACTGCGCGCAGCGGGAGCGATAGCGGCCGGTACGCGACGGCGTCAGATCGAAGACGTTGGTCATTCCGGGAATCGCGTCGCGTTTGAAGAGGAAGGCCGGCACCCAGAAGGAGTGGGTAACGTCGGCCGATCGCAGGTCGATCTCCGTCGACTCGCCCGCCGGAAGGTAGAGCGTTGGCGGCGAGACCGGCGTAGCGGTCGTTATCGTGCCGTTGGGATAGGCGAACTGCCACGACCACCGGAAGGCCGTTACCGCGACGCGGTTGTGCGAAACGCCGACGTGATCGATCGGCATCTCGATGACGTAGGTCACGCCGAACAGCGCCACCACCATCAGGAGCGGGACGACGACGTAGAGGATTTCCAGCGGCGTGTTGCCGCTGAACTGCGCGGGATCGGGCCTCCGGCGTTCGCGGTAGGCCGCCAAGCACCAAAAAATGCACGCGTAGACGAAAATTCCGACGCCTATGCCGGCGCCGATGAAGACGTACCAATCGGTTCGCATCGCGACGCCCTGAAGCGACGCCGGATTGGCCAAAGAATCCACGGTGCTCTCTTACCCAAGCCGCGCGGTGTAGAAAGCCCTGGCCCCGGGTAGACCGCTAGTATGACCACGTCGGCGAGTGGTAGCGCACGGCCGCTTGCGCCGTTACCGGTTCGCGCGCACCCGCTGGTCTTTGGAGTCGTTCTCTTTCTTTCGTCCGAGCTGATGTTCTTCGCAGCGCTCTTCGCGTCGTACTACGACCTGCGCGCCAACCGTTCGCAGTGGCCGCCGCCGATGGTGCACCTCGACACGCCGGCGGCGACGTTTGGGACCTTTCTGCTCTTCGCCGCATCGGCGGTGATGGTGCTGGCCGGCCGAGCCATGGATCGCAACAACCTGCGCGCCGCGCGAGCCTGGACCATCGCCGCGATCGTCGCAGCGGTGGGCTTCGTTGCGATCGCGATTCGCGGCTACGCAAGCGACACGTTTACGATCTCAACCAACGCCTACGGTTCGATCTATTACGCGATGACCGGCTTCCACTTGCTGCACGTGATCGCCGGGATCGGCATTTTGACGGCGCTGGCGATCGGCATGGGCAGCCGCGCGTTGCTGACGAACCGGCGGGCCGGCGCCGAGGCCATGACCTACTACTGGCACTTCGTCTTCATTGTTTGGGTCGGTATCTTCGGAACGATCTACTTTGTCCGATGAGTCCCCGTAAAGAACTCGGAATCGCAGGGGCGCTCCTCATCGCGGTCGTCGCGAGCGTCCTTTTCATCGTCGTCTACTTTACCGCTCCCGACCGCCTATACGAAGGCCTGGCGATCGCGATCGCCGCCGCCGCATTATCGCTGGCGCTCGCCGGCTGGGCCTTTTGGATACTCCCGTTCGAGCACGTCGTCGACGCGATCGAAACCTATCCGTCGCCGCCCGGCGAGCGGGCCGCAGAGCAGACGCTGGCCGTCGCCGATCTGCGCAAGATCGCACGGCCGAGGTTTCTGGTCGCGATGCTTGTCGGCGCACTCGGCAGCTTCGCGGCGGCACTGATCGTGCCGATACGATCGCTGGGGCCCGCGCCCGACGATCAGCTTTTTCATACGCGTTGGCGCCCCGGTAAGAGGCTCGTGCGGGAGGACGGCACGCCGGTGCACGTCGACGGACTGAACGTCGACTCGAGCGTGGCGATCTTTCCCGACGGTGCGATCGACGACGCGCAATCGCAGGCGACGCTGATTCGGCTTCCGCCCGACATCGGCGGCACCGCCGCGGGCTACGTCGCGTACTCGCGCCTCTGCACGCATGCCGGCTGTCCGGTCGCGCTCTATCGCGCCGCCGCGCGAGAACTGCTCTGCCCCTGCCATCAGTCGGTTTTCGACGTCGTCAACGAGGGCGCGGTGCTCTCAGGACCGGCCGACCATGCGTTGCCGCGTCTGCCGATCGAAGTCGGCCCCGATGGAATCCTCCGCGCGCGCGGCGACTTTCCCGAACCAGTTGGGCCAGGCTTCTGGGAGCGCGGATGACCAACGTCGAGCGTTTCCTTCTTTGGATCGACGACCGGCTCGGCAGCGCCCACTTCGTCCGCCACGCCTTACGCAAAGCCTTTCCCGATCACTGGTCCTTCATGTTGGGCGAAATCAACATGTACGTGTTTGCGGTGCTCGTTGGAACGGGCACGTTCTTAGCCTTCTTCTTCGATCCCAACGGCTCGAAAATCGTTTACGAGGGGCCCTACTCGCTGCTCGACGGCGCGACCGTCTCGCAGGCCTATGCCTCCGCGATGCGTCTCAGCTTCGAGATCAACGGCGGCCTGCTGATTCGCCAGATCCATCATTGGGCGGCGCTGCTCTTCGTCGCGGGCATCGCCGTCCACATGGGGCGAATCTTCTTCACCGGTGCCTTTCGCAAGCCGCGCGAGATCAACTGGGTCGTCGGCGTAATGCTCTTTTGGCTCGCGCTCTTCGAAGGCTTCACCGGGTACTCAATGCCCGACGACCTCTTGAGCGGAACCGGGCTGCGCATCGCCGTCTCGGTGCTGATGTCGGTTCCGGTGCTCGGCACCTGGCTGACGTTTCTTGCGATCGACGGGCTCTATCCGACGGCACGCCTCATCGGCCGGCTCTTCGTCGTGCACATCTATCTCGTGCCCGCGCTGATTGCGTTGCTGATCGCCGTGCACCTCGCCATCGTATGGCGGCAGAAACACTCGCAGTTTCGCGGCCCGGGCCGCACCGAGCGCAACGTCGTCGGCTCGCCGCTGATGCCCCGTTACGCCGTGAAATCGGGCGCGCTGCTGCTCGCCGTCGTTGCGGTCTGCGCCGGGCTCGGCGCGCTCGTCCAGATCAACCCGATCTGGCTGTGGGGCCCGTACGATCCTTCGACCGCGGTGAGTCCAGCGCAACCCGATTGGTACATCGGCTGGCTTGAAGGGGCGCTTCGCATTGGGCCGCCGTTCGCGCTGCATCTGTGGGGACACACGGTTCCGTCCGTCTTCTGGCCCGCCGTTGCGCTGCCCGCGATTCTTTTCGTGCTGCTCTTGATCTGGCCGTGGATCGACGCCGCGCTGCGAAAAGACCGGCAGTCGCATCAACTCCTCGATAACCCGCGCGACGTGCCGTGGCGCACGGCGTTGGGCGCCGCGGTTTTCGTCTTTGCGCTTGCCCTGACGCTGGCCGGTTCCGACGACGTTCAGGCCCGCTATCTGCACATTTCCGTCACGTCAGTTACGTCGTTCTACCGGCTCTTCTGTATTGTGGGACCGATCGCGGCGTTTGCGATCGCCTATGCGTTCGCCGCCGAGCTGCGGGCGCGCGACGGAGTTCACAAGGCGCCGAGGTTACGTCTTCACCGCAGCGCCAGCGGCGGATTCGAAGAAGAGCATCTTCCATGAACGCCGCAAGGCGCGCGTCGCTGTATTTGAGCGCTGCGGTGCTGCTGTTCGCTGCGACGGTCGGACCGCCGCTCGATCGCCTTGCCGACGACTCCTTCACCTGGCATATGCTCCAGCATCTGTTGCTGCTCTATGCGGTACCGCTGCTGGCCGTGCTCGCAAGCCCGTTCGCGCTCTTTCCCGCGCTCTTCGGCAAGGCGCGCACTGCGCGGTTGGTCACCGCGACTCGTCCGCTTCACGCCGTTGCCCAGCCCGCCGTCGCGCTGGCATTCTTCTTTGGGGTTTTGTGGGCGACGCACTTTTCCGGCCTCTTTCAGCTCGCGCTCGTCCACTCGTCGTTTCACCTTTTCGAACACGCGCTGTATCTCACGGCGGGGATGCTTTTCTGGCTGCCGGTGCTATCGCCGCCGCCGCTGCGGTCGATCGGCTTTCCGTCAAAACTCCTGTACCTCGTCATTGCGCTGCCGCAGGGAGCGCTCGTAGCGATGGCCATCGACGCGGCTCGTGCGCCGCTCTATCAGCACTACGCGGTCGTCGAAGGCCAAAGCACGGCGCTTGCGGATCAACACAGCGCTGCCGCGGTCATGTGGATCGCGGGCGGCCTCGTGCTATTGTGTGCCTTTCTCACCACACTGGGGTTGTGGGCGCACCGCGAATCCGGCAACGATTCGCACATTCCACCACTGCGACGTGAAACGGTCAAAGGATGATCAAACCGCTGCTCTTCGCCGCCGTCATTGCGCTTGCTGCAAGCGATCCTTCGATGCTCGTACCGTCCTATACGGCCGGGCAAGCTGCCAAAGGCCAAATTCTCTTCTACGAAAACTGCGCCGAGTGCCACGGTGCGGAGCTGGACGGAAAGTACGGTCCCGCGCTGAGCGGTCCAAGCGGTAACGTGCAGTGGGAAACGGTTACCTACGTTTGGGGCTATATGACCGCGCACATGCCGGCCGGTAACGCCAACGGACTTCGCCCCCAGGAGTACGTCGAGATCATGGCCTTTCTTCTCAAAATGCACGGTAATCCAGCCGGTTCAAAACCCCTGACGGCGGCTGCCGCCAATGCTTCGAAAGCCTTCATGGGCCAATGAAACGCGCGCTTCTAACGGTCGTGCTGCTCTTGAGCGCGTGCACGTCGAACTCGGCGAGCCACGGCACGCCCGAATGGCAGAGTGTCAGCGACGCGCGTCTGCGCGGCGCAAACCGCGACGACGGCTGGCTGATGTACCTGCGCACCTACGATGCGCAAGCGCACGCCCCGTTTACGCAGATCAATGCTTCGAACGTCGCAAAGCTGCACGTGGTCTTCAGCCACGAAGTCTCGATTCCGGAGGGATACGAAGCGCCGCCGATCGTCAACGGGCGCACGATGATCGTCACGACGCCCAAAGATCGCGTCTACGCGCTCGATGCGGTCACTGGCGAGCTCCGTTGGGAGTACGACCGTGTCATACCGAAGGTCGCACTGCGCACCGTCTGCTGCGACATCGTCAACCGCGGCGTCGCGCTGTACGGCGACAACGCGTACATGGCGACGCTCGACGATCACGTTTTAGCGTTGGATGGGCGTAGCGGCAAGATCGTTTGGGATGCGACAATGGCGCCGCCGGGCATCGGCTACGCGATGACGGCCGCTCCGCTCGCAGTCAACGGAAAGATCGTCGCCGGCGTCGCGTGCGGCGAGTACGGGCAACGCGGCTTCGTCGAAGCCCTCGATGCGAAGACGGGCGCGATGCGCTGGCGGTTCTACACGGTTCCTGCTCCGAACCAGCCCGGCGGAAACACCTGGCCGGGGCTGACCTACCAGCGCGGCGGCGCGTGCCCTTGGATGACGCCCAGCTACGACGTCGAGACCAATACACTGTTCGTCGGCACGAGCAACCCATCGCCGTGGCTGTGGATAGAACATCCCGGGAAGAATCTTTACAGCGACTCGATTCTCGCCCTCGATCCCGACAGCGGCCGGCTCAAATGGTACTTTCAACAGACGCCCAACGATCCGTGGGACTACGACGCGGCGTCGACGCCTCTACTTGCCGACGTCAGCGTAAACGGTGTCCGGCGGCACGTGCTCTTCCAGCCCGGCAGAAACGGCTGGCTCTACCTGATCGACCGGACCAACGGTTCGTTGATTTACATGAAGCAGTACACGAAGGCAACGTCGGTTACGGGATACGACGCTGCCGCCAGGACGGGCACGGTAAACGCTTCACTCAAGCCGCAGATCGGCCGCAGCGTCTTTACCTGCCCGGCCTTTTTCGGCGGCGACAACTGGTGGTCGTTTTCACTCGATCCTAGCAGCGGAAACGTCTTCGTGCCGACGATGCGAACCTGCATGAAGCTTGTCGGTGAGCAGCCGCCTGCGATGTTTCATCCGGGCAGCGCCGCACTCGACGAGGGATTCTCGGTCGAACCGGTGCCCGGCGCGAAGGGGTGGGGAGCGCTGCAAGCCTACGACCTCGCAACCGGCAAGCGAAGGTGGAGCAAAGAAACGTTCTATCCGTGGACCGACGGAACGCTTTCCACGGCCGGCGGCCTCGTCTTCAGCGGCACGCCCGATCAAAAGTTCTACGCACTCGACGAACGAACCGGCCGTGTGCTCTGGACGTTTCATGCGCGTTCGGGATTCATCGGGCAGCCGGTCACCTACATGGTGGACGGCAAGCAGTACGTTGCGGTGCAGAGCGGCTACGGCGGGGTCGCACCGTTTTGGGGAGGCAAAAAGGTCGCCCCGATGTTCCGCAGCATCCCGCTGGGCGGCACCCTCTACGTCTTCAGCCTATAAACGTCCGACGTCACCCTGAGCAACGCTCCCGCCATCCAGTGCCACCCTGAGGCGCGCAGCGCCAGCGCGAAAAGCGAAGGGCGAAGGACGACGCCCCCATGAAGACCTAACAAAACGTAATGCTGCTCCTGGGCATCGAAACGTCCTGCGACGATACCGCGACCGCCGTCGTGCGCGACGGGCGCGACGTTTTGTCGAGCGTGTCGACGAATCAGGACCAGTTCCATCGGAAGTACGGCGGAATCGTCCCCGAGATCGCGAGCCGGCGGCACGTCGCGCTCCTCTCGGCCGCGGTCGAAGATTCGCTCGACCGCGCGGGCACGACGTTCGAAGCGATCGATGGGATCGCGGTGACCGCAGGGCCGGGCCTGATCGGCAGCCTGGTCGTCGGAGTTGCCTCGGCCAAAGCGCTCGCGTTTGCGCTCGATAAGCCCCTCTATGCCGTGAACCATCTGCACGGCCATCTCTTCGCGCCGTTTCTCGATCGTGCAGAAGCGCCGCCGTATCCGTTTCTCGCGTTGCTGGTATCCGGCGGACACTCGCAGCTGGTCGCCGTCGACTCGCCGGCGCAGCTGCGCATCCTCGGGCGGACGCACGACGACGCCGCCGGCGAAGCGTACGACAAGACCGCGCGCCTCCTCGGCCTGCCGTATCCCGGCGGCCTCGAACTCGATCGTCTGGCGCAAACCGGCAACCCGAAGGCGCACGCGTTTCCGCGTTACCGTCCCACGGACGGCTCGCTCGATCTCTCCTTCTCGGGCTTGAAGACCTCGGTCCGCTACTATCTCGAGTCGGAGGCCGGCCGGGGCGCGGATCGCGCCGATGTGGCCGCCTCGTTTCAAGCTGCGGTAATCGATCAGCTGATGACGCGCCTGCAGTCCGCGTTCGAACGCGAGCGTTATAACGCGGTCCTCGTCTCGGGCGGCGTCGCCGCCAACTCGGCGTTGCAAGCGGCGGTGCGCGCCTGGAGCGCGCGCAACCGCGTACCCGCGTTTATTCCGCCGCCGAAGTACTGCACCGACAACGCCGCGATGATCGCCGCCGCTGCGTTCTATCAGCGAGATTGCACGCGCGTCGACCCGCTCGCGCTCAGCGCCGATCCCAACCTTTCATTCTCGATTCATTCGCGCGCAATAGATCCGGCCTTTGTGACGAATTGGTAAAGAGCATCTTCATCGGTCCGTACGGCGTACGAGCGGGATGGCGATTCCTCGCGTACGTCGTGCTGCTCGTCGGGCTGGTGATCGGCATCGAGTTTCTGCTGTTGCCGCGCGTGCTCGCCGCGATCCACTACAACGAACCGGGCCTCACGGCTGCGGGCCTGATCTACCAAGAGATCGCCGAAGGCCTCTGCGTCTTCATCGCAACCGGTATCCTCGCGCTGTGCGAGCACCGGCGAATCGACGCCTACGGGCTGCCGGTGCGTCTGGCCTTCGGGGGCCTCTTCTGGGAAGGCGCCGCGCTCGGCGTCATCGGCGCGGGCGGCGTCGCGCTGGCAATGATTGCCGCCGGCGGCATGGTCGTGCACGGCCTCGCGCTGCACGGCGGCATGCTTCTCGTCACCGCGCTGCTCTGGCTGATCGGCATGGTGCTCGTCGGCGTTAACGAGGAGTATATGTTTCGCGGCTATCCCCTGCAGGCGCTGAATCGCGGCCTGGGTTTTTGGCCCGCGGCGATCGTACTCTCGCTCCTGTTCGGGGCCGCGCATCTTACCAAACCCGGCGAAAACGCGATCGACATCACGAACATCGTTCTGCTCGGACTGCTGCTCTGTCTCTCTCTGCAGCGCACCGGCTCGCTCTGGCTCGCCGTCGGCTTCCACTTCAGTTTCGACTTCATGCAGTTTTTCGTTATCGGTACGCGCAACGGCGGTGCCGAGCCGGTCGGCCATCTTCTCCAGGTCGCCTTTCCCGGGCCGGCGTGGGTAAACGGCGGTGCCCTCGGAACCGAAGCCAGTTATTTCATGCTGCCGATGATGGCGCTTTTCTCGCTCTATCTGGTGCTGCGCTATCCGCGCGCGCAGGCGCTGCAAACGTAACGCGCTCCGCGTCTAGTCGTCCATGTGCGCGTAGCGCACTCGGACCGATTTTCCATCCCGGCCGATCACGTCGTCGAGCGACGGAACGACCTGCAAGAACTTGCCGAGATCGAGCATCTCGAGGATCCGCAGCAGGCTCGGATTGTTGAGCACGAGGGTCGCCCGCTCGAGCTTCGCCGCCTCACGCGCGTTGCGCAGCCACACGAGCTCCTCGATCATCGTCGAGTCAAAATAGCTGACGTCGCTGAAATCTAAAACGACGCTCGCCTCGTCGACGAGCGCCGCAAACTCCTGGCGAAGCCGTTCCTTTGAAGCGAGGTCGTACTCACCCCGGAAGACCACAAGAACCATGTCGGCGTTTTGAACGCCGCCGTCATTGATCACCGTTTGTCCAAATTCCCAAGCAGCGGTTCCTTAGTATGACCAGGCTGAGTGCTAGCCTACACCGCCGAACGGGTCGGGTTCTGTACGGTTTATGACATTGCCCGAGCGCTTGCCCGCCTACCCGGGCATAAAGCTCGTCTTTGCTTCATAATTGGGAGGAACCGCTTTTTATGCAAAAGCAGCGCCGGGCAACCGGAAATTTGTTTCTCGATAACCTTTCCGGGCCCGCCTTCGAACGCTTGCGTCCGGCGCTGACGCCGATCTCGCTCGAATCCTACCAGCCGGTCGACGACGACGGGATGCCGGTAGAACGGGTGCTCTTTCCGCTTCGCAGCATGATCTCGATCGTGCTGGACATGGCCGACGGCAGCACCGCCGAGGTGGGGGTCGTCGGCCGCGAGGGAATGACCGGACTGGCTGTCGTTCTCGGCCAGACCACCGCCCGCCAGCGTAGTCTCGTGCAAATCGCCGACGGTGCGGAATGCCTGCCGATCGAGGACTTTCGTGCCGCCCTGGACCACGAACCGGAGCTGCGCGCGTTCTCGCTGCGCTACGCGCAGGCCGTTCTCGGCGTCTCCGCCCGCCTCTCCGCCTGTAACGCACTTCACTCGACGAACGAGCGCTGCGCGCGCTGGCTCCTCATGGCGAACGACCGCGTCGGTCGCGAGCGCATTCGCCTCACGCAAGAGTTCCTCGGAGATATGCTCGGCGTGCGGCGCGCCAGCATCGCGCTCGCCGCTGCGGCGCTGCAAAGCGCCGGATTCATCAGCTACACGCGCGGCCTTATCACGATCCTCGATCGCCCCGGACTGGAGTCGGCCTCCTGCGAGTGCTACGAGAGCATGGAACGCGAGTGGGAGGCGACGATGGGTTATTCCTTGCGCCGTTGCGGGCTTGCTGACTGACTAGGCGTCGAAGGCGACGATCTGGTTGGCCTCCCGATGGTTGGTCCAGAACCGCGATCCGTCGTACGCAAGCGCACGGGCAGCGAACGGAATGCGCGCGAGTTCTTCGTACTCGCCGTGGCCGTTCTGCGTGACCTTGCCGATGAAATAATCCTGGCCGTCTTCGTCGTCGGTCGTCAGCACGTAAAACGTGCCGTCGACGTAACACTGCCCGCAAATGCCGCGCGGTACGTCGATCTCGCGCATGATCTTGCCCATATCGTCCAAACCCAGGATGCGTTTGTTATACCACTGGCTCACGTAAAGCCACGATCCGTCGTAGCTGAGTTGGGAGCCGGTGTCGTCGGGGCACGGCAGCGCGTCGTGGCTCTTGAACCCGTGGCCGGGAACGAAGCGGCGGATGATCCGGTCGTCCTCGTCGCCTTCGCCGCAGATCACGCGCAGTTCGTCGCCGACGACCGTCATACCCCAGGGCTTACCGGGCGCGGTATCTTCTTCGATCAGCGTCCACTGGCGCGGATCGAGCGCGTAAAGACGGCAAGTCTCGATGGAGCCCATCCACAGCTTCTCGCCGTCAAACGCAATCGATTGCGGACGCGGCGCCGGGGAGGGCAAACGGAGCGATTCATTTACATCGTGCACGCGGGGTAGCTTGTCTCTCTAGCCGCCGGCGACCTCTCCTGCGTAAAGGTCGCGCCGCGTCGCGGGCAGCTCGACGAAACCGCCGGCGCGCGGACGCGCCAATAAGGATTGATAAATTCCGATTCGACCGACGCGAAAACCCTGCGCGCTGCCGGCCAGGTAGAGCCGCCAGAGGCGGTAAGTTACTTCGCTCGCGGCCGCGACGGCGGCCGCCCGGTTGCGCTCGAGATTCGCGACCCACTCGCGCGTGGTGCGCATGTAGTGCTCGCGCAGGCTCTCGACGTCGCGCACTTCGAAGCCCGCGCGTTCGGAAATGTTCAACGCCGCGGAGATCGGCACCAGCTCGCCGTCGGGAAAGATGAGGCGATCCATGAAGCCGGTAGTCTTTCCGTCGCTGCGCGGATCTTGATTCGAGATGCCGGTGTTGAGAAAGAGTCCGCCGGGTCGCAGCGCGCGATAGACCGCGCGAAAATACGCGGGCAGCTTCGCGCGCCCGACGTGTTCGAACATTCCGATGCTAACGATCTTGTCGAAGCGCTCGCCGCGCAGATCGCGGTAGTCGCGCAACTCGACGCGCGCGCGATCGAAAACGCCGCCATTGGCGATGCGCCGCCGTGCCTCTTCCAACTGACGCGTGCTGAGCGTGATACCGAGCACTCGCGCGCCGAAGCGCTGCGCGGCGCGCAGTACGAGGCCGCCCCACCCGCAGCCGACGTCGAGCAGCCGTTCGCCCGGGCGCAAACGCAGTTTGCGCAGCACGTAGTCCATCTTTGCGGATTGCGCGGCGTCGAGCGTCTCGCAGCCGTCGTCGAAATAAGCGCTCGAGTAGTTCATCTCGCAGCCGAGAAAGCTCCGGTAGAACTCGACCGGCTGATCGTAGTGAAAGCCGATCGCGGCACGATCCCGCGCGCGAGAGTGGCGCCCGCCGTGCAGCTTCGCCTCGCGCAGCTCGGGCGGCGGCATCGCCGGAAGCCGAGAAAGCGCTGCCAGCAGCCGCACGACCCGCAGCGGGCTGCGCGCTTGGCCGACCCGATAGAAGGCGTCGACCGCGCACTCAAGATCGCCGTGCACGTCGAGCAATCCGGCGGCGAAGGCGCGCCCGGTCGAAAGATCGGCTGGCGGCGTAAAGGCCAGCCGCAGCGCACCCGGCGCGTTGACCCGCAGGACGAACCGTTCGTGCTTATCAGCCCACACGCGCGTTCCGTCCCAAAGCTCGACGCTGAAATCGCTCGCGAAGGCGCGCCCGAACAGCAAACGCAGCACCTCGAGGGCCGTATTCGCCCACGGGTCGCGCGAAGCGACTTCGGCTGTGCCTACATCCCGCGTCGGGGCGATCATCGTACAAGCCTATCTTACCCGGCAAACGGGCAATTGATGCAAAGGGGAGCGGGGCCCGCGTTTTAAACGGGCCCCGTGTTTTCTTGCGAGTAAGCTACTGCAATGGACTGTGCCCTCTCCAGGAGACTTACGCTAACCTTATTCCACGCTTTTACAAATATAAAACGCCACCTCGCGCAGCAGTGACACCGCGCGAGATACGTCTGCCTCGGAAATAATTAGCGGCGGCGCAAAGCGCAGCGTGTTGCCTCCGGCGGTTCCGAGGAGCAGCCCGTTTGCCCGGGCGGCGCCCGCTAAAGCGCTCGCTTCGTGCGGTGCGGCGACGGGCAGACCGATGAGCAGACCCATCCCGCGCGGCGCGCCAAAGACGTCGGGCCGCGCCCGTGCCAGCGCTCCCAACGCCTCGAAGAGCTGCGCGGAGCGCTCGCGCACGGCAGCGTCGAGATCGAGTTCGTCTCGAACGCGCAAATGTGCCATCGCGGCCGCGCACGGAATTGGGGAGCCGCCGAAGGTCGAGCCGTGATCGCCCGGCGCAAAGCCGATCGCGGCGCGTTCGTTCGCAATTGTCGCGCCGATCGGCAGACCGTTCGCCAGCGCCTTCGCCAGCGTCACGATATCCGGTCCAATACCGAACTGCTCGAACGCGAAGAAGCTCCCCGTCCGTCCGGCCCCGCACTGAATCTCGTCGAAGACGAGCAACGCGCCGCGTTCGCTGCAGAGCTGCCGCGCGCGAGAAAGAAACTCCACGCTCGCCGGATGCACGCCGCTCTCTCCCTGCACCGGCTCGACGATCAGCGCGGCGACCTGCTCGTCGATCGCTCCCTCCAGCGCTGCGACGTCGTTGAACGGCGTAAACGCAAAGCCCGCCGGCAACGGTTCGAATCCCTCGTGATACGCGGCGTTGGCCGTCGCCGCGAGCGCGCCGAGCGTGCGCCCGTGGAAGGAACCGCTGCAGGCCAGTATCGTCCGCCGTTCGCGCTCGCCGCGGCGGTAGGCCCACTTGCGCGCGAGTTTGATCGCGGCTTCGTTGGCCTCCGCTCCCGAGTTGCAAAGAAAGACCGCATCCATCCCCGAGCGCGCGAGCAGCTCGCGCACGAGCGAGGTCGCGGGCTCGTGGTGGTAGAGATTGCTCGCATGCACGAGCCGGCGCGCCTGCGAAGCGACCGCGTCGGCGATCGCCGGGTGAGCGTGCCCGAGCGCGCAGACCGCAAGGCCGCCGATGCAATCCAGATACCGCTTTCCGTTCTCGTCGACGACCTCGCAGCCGTCGCCCGCGACGATCGTGATCGGCGCACGCCGGTAGGTATCGAGAAATCCGCCGGCGAGCATCAGGTGCGGTAGCTCGCGTTGATGCGCACGTAGTCGCGCGAGAGATCGCAGCCCCAACCGGTCGCCTCGGCTTCACCGATCCCCAGGCGCAGCTCGACGCCGATCGCCGAACCCTCCAGTTCGCGATGCGCCTCGGCCTCCGAAAGCAGCTCGATCGCGCCCTGCGCGACCCACGGCTTTCCGTTGAGATAGAGCGACCAGCACGCCGGATCGAGCTGCGCGCGCGCCGCACCCGCGGCCGCGACGATCCGTCCCCAGTTCGGATCTTCGCCGTAGATCGCCGTCTTGACGAGGTTGCTGTTGATGATCGCGCGCGCGATCTGCCGCGCCTGCGCTACGTCGCGCGCCTGGCTCACCCGCACCTCGAGCGATTTGGTCGCGCCCTCGCCGTCGGCGACCATCGCCTGCGCGAGATCGAGACAGACGGCGTGCAGCGCCCGCGCGCAGGCCGGGGGTGCTTCGCCGCCGTCGAGCAGTGCCGGAGCGAATGCGTACACCGCGTCGTTAGTCGACATGTCGCCGTCGACCGAAATCATGTTGAAGCTCGCGTCGCTGGCGCTCTCCAGCACGCGCGCGAGGCCGCCGCGCGAGAGGGGAAAATCCGTGGCGATAAAGGCGAGCATCGTCGCCATGTTGGGAGCGATCATTCCCGACCCTTTGGCGATCCCGCCGACGACGTATTTGCGATCCTCGTGATAGAACGCGTAGGCCGAGAGTTTCGGCACGCGATCGGTCGTCATGATCGCTTCGGCCGCGTCGTAGGCCGCCTTCCCGCCGAAATCGAGCTGCATCGCGGCGCGCTCCAAGCCGCGCTGCACGCGATCGATCGCCAGCGGCACGCCGATCACGCCGGTCGACGCGACGACGACCTGCGAGGGCAGCAGATCGAGCAGCGCCGCCGCTTGGCGCGCGGTCGCGCGCGCGTCGCGCTCGCCGCGTTCGCCCGTGCAGGCGTTCGCGCAGCCCGAATTGCAGACGATCGCGCGCATCGCCGGCGAGCGCCCGAGGTGTTCCGCGCTCACCAGCAGGGGTGCGGCCTTGATGTCGTTGGTCGTCACCACCGCCGCGCAGCTCTGCGGTGTATCGAAGAGCACCAGCGCCAGGTCGCGCTTGCGCGGCTTGATCCCGGCGTGCACGCCCGCGAGGCGCACGCCCGGGACGCAGCCCAGGCCGCCTCTCAGGGCGATCAGCTCAAGCGACGACGATGCGATTGCCAAACCCGCTCTCCTCCGGGAGTCCCAGCATGATGTTGAGATTCTGAACGGCCTGTCCGGCCGCGCCCTTGCCGAGGTTGTCGATCGCGCAGATCGCGCGCACGACGCAGCCTTGAACGTCGACGCGCAGCTCCGCGCCGTTGGTTCCCACGACCCCTGCGACGCTGGGCGTCCGGCCGGCGGCGAGCACGCGCACGAACGGGCTTCCCGCATAAGCGAACTCATAGGCCGCCTGCACCGCGTGCGCGTCGAGCGCCTCCTCGAAGATCGCGTAGGCGTCTACGAGCATGCCCCGCGCGATCGGCACGACGTGCGGCGTAAAGGTGACGCTCGCCCGAATTCCCCCGGCACGCAGTGCGCGCTCGATCTCCGCCTGATGGCGGTGTCCCTCCAAGCCGTAGGCACGAATCTCGCCGTTCACTTCGGCGAAGAGCGATTCCACGCGCGGACGGCGTCCGGCGCCGGTGATGCCGCTCTTCGCATCGATCACGACCTGACGCGGCGTGCCGATCGTCCCCAGCGGCAGCAGCGAAAGCAGGGTCGCCGTCGGGTAGCAGCCGGGATTGGCGACCAGGCGTGCCTGCGCGATTGCCGCCCGTTCCCACTCACACAAGCCGTACGCCGCGGAGGCGTCGGCGCGATACTGCGCGGAGAGATCGATCGCGCGCAGTCCGGCCTCGAGAAGCCGCGGCACGATCGCGCGCGATTCGTCATCGGTTCCGCCGACGATCGCCACGTCGCCGGCGCAGGCGCTCTGCAGCACGCTGCCCGGCTCCGCGCAGCAGTACGGCGCGTCGCGCAGCAGCGCAAAGTGGTCGCCGAGCCGCTCGCCCGCGTGGCTGCGGCTCTCGACCACGCCGACCTCGACGAACGGATGCGCGTGCAGCCATCGAACGGCCTCGGCCGCCGCATACCCGGCTGCGCCGGTCACGTGCACGCGGGTCACAACTGCGTCTGCAGGTTGCGCAGCTCGGATTCCAGCGAGGCGAGTTGGCGGCGCACTTCGTCGGGTGAGGTCGAGCCGCGCGTCCTTTTCCCTTCGACCGAGGCTTGCGCGTCGAGCGGCGCCGGCAGCGACGCAATTCCGCTCTCGCCCGCGAGCCACGCAAAATCTTGCGCGGCCAGCGCGCGCTGCTCCGACTCCGCACGCGCCACCGCCGCACCGACGAGCGCATGCGCCGTGCGCGCCGTCACGCCGTGTCCGATCAGCGCGTCGGCGACGTCGGTCGCCACGGTGTACCCCTCGAGTGCGCCCGCCGCCATCTTCTCCCGCACGAACGTCACCGCGTCGAACGCCCGCGCGAATGCTTCGAGCGTGCGCAGCGAATCCTCGACGATCGCGATGATCTGACTCTTGGTGACCTGCAGGTCGCGCTGGTACGAGGGCGCGAGCCCGCAGAGCGTTGCCAGCGCACCGGCATACCTCCCCACGCCCGCCGCCGCCCGAGCGCGCACGAGCTCGAAGGGATCGGGATTGCGCTTCTGCGGCATCAAGCTCGATCCGGTCGACGCCGCGTCCCCTAGCTGCACGTAACCGTAGGCAGGCGCGGCCCACGCGATCAGTTCCTCGCAGATGCGCGACGCATCGATCGTCGCCCGCACGAACGCGTGCGCCAGATCGAGCGCCGCGTCGCGGTTGCCGATCGCGTCGAGCGCGTTGCGCGCGGGCGCAGCGAAGGCGAGCGCATCGGCTGCCCGCATCCGGTCGAGCGGCAGGCTCGACCCCGCCAGCGCTGCGCTGCCGAGCGGACACGCGGCCGCCGCTGCGCGCCGCGCCGCCAAAAAGCGCGAAGTTGCACGCACGAACGGTTCGGCCCAGGCCATCAGCACGAACGCGAGCATCGCCGGCTGCGCCGGCTGCCGATGCGTGCAGGCCGCCAGCAGCGTTCCCGCTTCGAACTCGCCGCGTGCGCGCTCGCCGATCGCGCGTGCGATCGCGTGCGCGCATCGCGCGGCGCTGCCCGCGCGGTCGCGCACGTAGAGAAGCAGCGTCGTCGCGACCTGATCGTTGCGGCTACGCCCCGCGTGCAGCCACTCGCCGGTCTCGCCGGCGAGGGCGCGAACGCGCGCGTCGATCGCCCCATGCACGTCTTCGAACCCGCCGGCACGCGCCGTCTGCGCGAAGCTGCCGTCGGTAATCTCGTCGCGCACGCTCTCCAGCGCGCCCAGCAGCGTCGTCGCCTGCGGCTCGTCGATGATTCCCCCTGCCCGCAACGCCGCAACGTGCGCGCGCGAGCACTCGACGTCGAACGCGGCGAGCACGAGATCTTCTTCGAGCGAGGAGCCGAACGCGAGGAGTTGCGGATCGGGTGCGTTCGCGAAGCGTCCGCCCCACTGGAGCATGCTCACCTGCGAAATCCTATGTTGCGACGCGCTCGCGCGCGGCCGCTGCCGCGAACGCTTCGAGCGGCAGCGCCTGCAGCGCGATGAATCCGCCGGCCGCCTGATGATCGAACTCGTCGCGCGTGCCATAGGTCGCCAGACGCTCGCGGTACAGCCCGTTGGGCGAATGCAGCCCGATAACGGTTGCGTTCCCGCGATACAGCCGCAGGCGCACCTCCCCACTCATCCGCGTCGCAAAACTCGCGTACAACGCATCGAGCGCCGCCCGCAGCGGCTGCATCCAGAGCCCGTCGTAGATCAGCTCCGCGTAACGCTGATCGGCGAGCGCCTTGAAACGCAACTCGTCGCGCGTCAGCACGAGCCGCTCGAGCGCGCGGTGCGCTGCAATAAGGACGATTGCCGCCGGGCATTCGTAGATCTCGCGCGACTTCAGGCCGACGACCCGGTCTTCGATCAGATCGATCCGGCCGATGCCGTGCGCGCCGGCTACGCGATTGAGCTCGGCGGTCATCGCCGCGCCGCGAGCGCCGGCGATGCTCGGTTCGCCCGAATCGAACGCGACGACGATCTCCTGGGGAACCGGCGGCGCGGCTTCGGGCGAACGCGTCCAAGCATACGCGTCTTCGGGCGGTGCGTTCGCCGGATCCTCGAGCACCCCGGCCTCGATCGACCGCCCCCACAGATTCGCGTCGATCGAATAGGGCTTCTCGACCGTGTGCGCGATCGGTATGCCGTGCTCGGCAGCGTAAGCGATCGCGTCGGGGCGCGAGAGCGGCGATTCCCGCAGCGGCGCACGGCAGACCAGCGTTGGATCGAGCGCGCGCACACCGAGCTCGATGCGCACTTGGTCGTTGCCTTTGCCGGTACAGCCGTGCGCCACCGTCGTCGCGCCGTACTCGTGGGCAGTCTGCACGAGCAGTTCGGCGATCAGCGGGCGAGAAAGCGCCGCAGAGAGCGGATAGACGTCTTGGTAGAGCGCGTTGGCGCGCAGCGCCGCAAACGCATAATCGGAGATGAAGCGCTCGCGCGCGTCGACGAGCACCGCAGCTGACGCGCCAAGGCTCAAGGCTTTGGCGCGCACCGCTTCCAATGCAGCGCGGGCGCCGCTCCCCGCGACCGCGTCGCTCTCTCCGAGGTCGACCGTCATGGCGATGACGTCGCTCCCTTCGAGGATCAGCTTCTTGAGCAGAACCGACGTGTCGAGTCCGCCCGAGTAGGCCAGGACGATACGGCTCATGCCGCCTCCGCTTGGCCGCGAAGGTCGGCGAACCGCTGCCGCACGAACGGCGTCTCTTCCGCAGAACGCACGACGATCAAAATCGTGTCGTCACCGCCGATCGTCCCGAGAACTTCCGGCCACGCGGCTTCGTCGACGGCCGAAGCCAGCATCATCGCGCTCCCCGGCGCGGTGTGGATCACGATCAGATTTCCGCTCGCTTCGATCGTTGTCGTCAGCTCCGCCATCGCGCGGTGCAGCCGGCTGACGTAGTTCGCGGCCGCGCTCGGCACGACGTATTTGAAGGCGCCGCCCTCCTCCGACGTAATTGGCACCTTCGTCAGCCGCAGCTCTTTGATATCGCGCGAGACGGTCGCCTGCGTCACCTCGAAGCCCTGCCGGCGCAGCAGCGCGACGAGCTCTTCTTGCGAGCGGACCGGACGCGTTGCCACGAGGGTGAGGATAGCACGTTGCCGGCGATCTTTCATATCGGAAATCCTTTGCTGTCGGTCAAGAGTGCGAGGAGCAGCGCTTTTTGCGCGTGCATGCGGTTCTCGGCTTGATCGAAGACGGCGCTCTGCGGTCCGTCGATCACCTCCGCGGTGACCTCCTCGCCGCGGTGGGCCGGCAGACAGTGTAAGAAGGCGGCGTGCGGCGCGGCGTAGGCCATTAGTTCGCCGGTAACGCCGTAGGGGCGCAGCATCGCGTCGTTGCGCTCGCGAAACCGCTCCTCGCCCATCGAGGTCCAGACGTCGGTGTAGATCGCATCCGCGCCCCGCACCGCGCGCACCGGATTGGCGAACGCGCGCGCGCAGCCGCCCGAGGCCTTTCCCAAACGCGCCAGCTGCGCGAGAAAGGTTTCTGAGGGGCGATGCGTCGGCGGCGATCCGAAGTGCATCGTCGCGCCCATCATCACGGCCGCGCGTGCCAGCGACGCCGCAACGTTGTTGCGCCCGTCGCCGACGTACGCGATGCGCAATCCGGCGACTTCGCCGAAGCGTTCGCGCAGCGTCTGCAGATCGGCCAAGGCCTGGCACGGATGCGCGTCCGCGGAGAGCGCGTTGATCACCGGTACGCTCGCTGCCGCGGCAAAGCGCTGCAGGCCGGCGTGATCGTGCGTTCGGATGACCACCGCGTCGACGTACCGCGAGAGCACGCGTGCGGCGTCTTCGGGCGTCTCGCGCGAGCCGATCGCGAACTCCGACCTCTGGGCGAAGAGCGGCGTCGCTCCCAGTTGGGTGAGCGCGACCTCGAAGGAGACCCGCGTCCGCAGGCTCGGCTTTTCGAAAAGCAGCGCGACGGTCCGCCCCTTGAGCAGCGCGCTTGCGGCGCGCACCGGCCGTTCCTTCAAGAACCCCGCAAGCCGCAGCAGCGCGCTCAGCTCGCCGTGCGAAAGATCGTCGACTTCCAGAAAATGGCGCCCGGCCAAGCCGGAAAGGGGCGAAGGGGCTGGCGCTACCACATACACGTCGTGTATATTTATGCACATGGCGCATGATTATGCAACCACCCTGGTCGTGAAATACGGCGGCAACGCGATGGCCGGGCCGCCCACAGGGCCCGACCCGCTGCTGGCCGAGGTCGCCGCCCGCTGGCGCGCCGGGCAGGCGGTGGTGCTCGTGCACGGCGGCGGCCCCGAGATCGATACCGCGCTCGCGCAGCGGGGCGTCGAGAGCGAACGCATCGACGGCCAGCGCGTCACCGACGCCGCGACCCTCGACGTAACTGAAGCCGTGCTCTGCGGCCGCTTAAACAAGCGCCTCGTGCGCGCGTGCACGATCCTCGGGCTTCCCACGGCCGGCATCTCGGGTCAGGACGGCGGAACGCTGATCGGCCGCCGCGCGCAGGGAATCAACGGCGAGGATCTCGGCTATGTCGGCGAGATCGCGCGCGTCGAGCCGAAGCTCATCCAAACGCTGCTCGCTGCGGGATTTCTGCCGGTGGTCGCGCCGCTTGCAATCGCGCAAGACGCCAGCCACGCCTACAACGTCAACGCCGATCTCGCCGCCGGCGCGATCGCGGCCGCACTTGCGGCCGACGCGTTCCTGCTGGTCACGAATGTTCCGCGCGTGCTGCGCGACGTCGACGACCCCACCTCGGGCATCGACCGGCTCACCGCCGATCAAGCATCGACCTTCGCGCACACGAGCGCATGCCGCAACAGCATGAAGCCCAAACTCCTCGCGGCTGCGGCTGCCGCCCGCAACGGTGCAACCGCCGCCTACATCTGCGCGATCACCGCCAACCCAATTTCGTCCGCCCTCTCCGGCGACTGCACGATCGTCGCCGCATGACGTTAAGGATGGGAACCATTCTCGGCCGATGATCGTTCCTTAGACGAGCCTTCTCAGGCGACGTGCGCGACGGTATGGGGTAGCAATCGTCGCACGAGCACGGACCTCTGTGCGGGCTTCTTAACGAGAGACTCGGGTCTGACAAAAGTGGGGACCTACTTCCTGAGCCTCTCGTTTTATTCCCGAGATCGCCCCCGAGCAGATTGCGGTACGCGTTCCCCGCATGCGTCAGCGATGCCGTCCGCGCTTGTAGGCCCAGCGCATCGAGGGACTAATGGGCCTTCACTCCGGCTCCACGAAGTGACACCATGTACCCGGAATGGGCCTCGACTCCTCAGGGACGTCGCGAGCGTGCGTTTTACATGGGAGACGGCATGAATAATCTCAACAAGATCGCCGGCGCCGGCCTCTGTGCGGCGCTCTTAGCGGCGTGCGGGGCGGCCGTCAATCCCGTCGTCCCCGCAGCAAAGACGCTGCTCGCGCCGCTCAAAACCACCTCCGCCGAAAGCGTGCTCTACCGGTTTAAGGGGTACACTCACCGGGACGGTCAAGATCCCGCGGCGGGTCTCGTCGCCCTCAACGGCGTGTTTTACGGAACGACGGCCGCCGGCGGCGGCGCGAAAGGCTGCAAATATCCTGACAAATGCGGGACCGTCTATCGCATCACCCCCACGGGCGAAGAACACGTGCTCTACCGGTTCAAGGGCGCTCCCGATGGTTGGTTTCCCTTAGCGAACCTGCTCGCGATGGACGGCTCGCTTTATGGCACGACGGCAGACGGGGGGTCAAAACAACGCGGGGACCGTCTTTGCGTTCGATCCGAGCAGCGGCACGGAAAGCGTTATCTACAGTTTCAAAGGGCAGCCCGCCGGTGATGGTGCTTTTCCCAAAGCCGGTCTCATTGCCGTCAACGGCGTGCTCTACGGTACCACCAGTCAGGGCGGCAGCAAGAAGTGCAACAGCCAAAATACCCACGGGTGTGGGATCGTCTTCAGCGTCACAACGTCGGGTACGGAACGGGTACTTCACCGATTCACAGGCGGCGGCACAAACCAGAAGCGCGACGGCGGCTACCCATATGCCGGCCTGACGGCGATGAACGGATTCCTTTACGGTACCACCAACGGCGGCGGTCGTAACTTGCAGTCGTGTTATTTGGGGTGCGGGACCGTTTTTGCGATCGGACCTTCAGGCAATCAATATAAAGTGCTGTACCGGTTCAAAAGCGGCGAGGACGGTGTGGCTCCAAATGCAAGTCTCGTCACCGTGAACGGTAAGCTTTACGGTACCACCGGCGGCGGCGGTGGGCACGTATGCGTCGCCACTGGCTTTGGCTGCGGGATCGTTTTCGAGGTGAGCGCATCGGGCCGCGAACGTGTTCTACATCGTTTCGCGCACGGATCGGACGGAGCGGGTCCGAACAGTTTGATTGCCGTCGGCGACACACTTTATGGCACGACGGGCGCCGGCGCTAAGGGCGATTGTGAGGGCTACGGGTGTGGAAGCGTCTTTCGGCTCAGCACGTCCGGTCGCGGCTATGCCATCCTACGCGGATTTCTGGGCGGCCATGACGGCGCCGAGCCCACGGGAAACCTGCTAGACGTAAACGGAACGCTCTTCGGCGTCACCGCCTCCGGAGGCCACTGTCACGGCGGATGCTTTCTCGGCGCTCGCGGCTTTGGAACCGTCTTCGAATTGACGCCCTGATCGCGAACGCTCGTTAAGCGTTACTGATCGATCCTTTTGCACAAGATTGGATCGTTGGGCGGGCAGTTCACATGTCCGGGAGCCACTCCCGTACGGTTCGCTGCACCAAATTGGAAGTTGAGCAGCAGAAAGAATATCGCACTTATCGCGACGACGATGCCGGCGCCTTGCCAACGGCCTTTCTTTATGCGAACGGCCTCCAGCTTTCGGTTGTAGAGCAGCACGCTTTCGGTAAGCTCGAGCGTGACCGGTGCCTTGAGTTCCTTCACCTCACACGTCTCTGCCGAGTTGTAAACTTCGACCACAGGCGGACGGCACCGCTGCGGCATCAGCGCGACTGCGCTGACGACGCTCGAAACGAAGAGCAGAAACAGGCCAAATCCGAAAAATCCCGTCGGTTGCGCCGTTGCGTCGGCCTTAAATGCGCACAACGGCAGCAAGACCACGGCAGCAGCCGCCAAACCGACCTGCGCGAGTGCCCTCGCTTCGTACCGCCGAGTTCCCTCAGCGGTCGTCGCCGTCAAGGCGCTTGCTTGACCGAATAAAAATGCGGCGACAATGTCGTCGGTTAGACCGGGATATTCGGATTTTAGGCGCCCGGCTCGCTCGGCGCGCTCTTGGGGTGACGGCAGCTCGCCTACGGGAACCGCTAAGCGGTCGAGGAGATTGCGCCAAAGGCCAAGGAGCTTCTGACCGAGGCTGTTGGGATTGCCCGGCGCGTCGAGAACGAAATAGACGATAATCCCAACAAGTAAAAGACCGAGCCACGCTTGCCAGCCGACGTCGAGCATCAGCGGCAGTACGTTGGCAGCACGGGCGCGTCAACCTTGCACGAGGCACAGGGAACGCCGCTCAGCAGGGGATAGCCAGCTTGGCTGGTAGGGCAATCCAAGCTCGACCGAACAGGTAACGGCGCGGGAGCCCTGGAGATTTTATCGGCCCCCAGGGCTTCCGTCTTCCTCTTTCCCGTTTAGGGCGGCGGCGATGCCAGCGGAATCGATTGGCAGAGCGCCGCGCCCGACATGACCGCCGTGGCCGCCTGGTTCTCCTGAGCCTGCGTTTGGTCGATCGTCCAGTGCAGGGCGTCGACGAGTCGCGTCACCGGGTTATAGCCCAGCGTCAAGCCGGGAACGTTGGCTAGATCGATCGTGTATGGATTGGGCGGCAGGCCCGCGTAGTCGGGGTTCGTCGTCAGCGGATTCGGCGACGGCTGCGTCGGCACGCCCTTGGTCGTGTCCGGCTGATTCATCGACGAGATATAACCTTGGCCCGCATGCTGGAGATCGGCCATCTGCTGCGTGTCGACGAAGCCGCTGATGATGTCGAGCGATGCACTCTGCGTGGCGAGCGCCTTGAGCAGCCTCGCGCGAATCTCTTGCAGCCGTTTGTCGTCCTCGGGCAGGCCGCTTCCGTGCATCAGTTCGGGGCTGTCGAGGGCGGTCTGGATGGCGATGATGTTGTTGGCGATCGGCCGCACCAGGTTCTCGAGGCCGAGCAGCGCCATGTTCTGCGGGCCGTTCGAACCCGGGTCGGCGCCGGGCTCGTTTTGTCCGCCGCCGCCGGCGCTGGGATCGTTTCCGTAGAGCGCCGCCCTGTTGTACGCCTTGAAGAGATCCGGACTCTTTTTGATGTTCGAGTCGTTTTGCATCATCATGCCGATCGCC
Organism: Candidatus Cybelea sp.; assembly: GCA_036489315.1. Lineage (NCBI taxonomy): Bacteria > Bacillati > Vulcanimicrobiota > Vulcanimicrobiia > Vulcanimicrobiales > Vulcanimicrobiaceae > Candidatus Cybelea > Candidatus Cybelea sp. The sequence continues at coordinate 51,047 of DASXFZ010000012.1, read as the reverse complement.
GGCTTGATCCGCTGGCTTAGTTCGCTGCACAGCGGGCGAGTAATGACGTGGTAAATCTGAGGCGGCGGCGAGGGGCTCGCCGCAGTCGTCACGGCCGCAATTACGAACGCAACCTGCAGCATCTTAGAGCCTCTCTTTACGTGCGGCCCTTACGTCCCCTTCTGCGCGCCCGCGTAGAAAATAACCTTAAAAATCGCTTGGGGAACGGTCGTCAGCGTGTTGGGGTTGCCGTATGCCATGTAGAGCTCGCTACTGCGCAAGCGCAGATGGTACGCAACCGAGACGTTCGAACAGCGTCCCATACAGTTACCGCCGCCGTTGGGAATTGGAGGATCGCCGATTACCTGGCGCAGGCCGATCGCGAGCGAAGAATTGTAGCCGATCTGGTACGCGTAGCTGAGGCTCTCGAACCACTGTATGTTGTTTTGCAGCGGCGCCGGCTGCCACTGCGCGGTGTCGTCGAGCGCTAGGGTCAGCGCGCCGCGGTTGCCGACGCGAATCGTCGTACTGCGAAACCACGTGTCGAGCCGACCTTCGCCGTACCGGCCGGTGTTGTAGCTGAGCGTCGTCGGATTCGATGAGGTGCCGTGATACGGAAACTGTCCCGGATTGTTCGTCTGCAAGCCGCTGTCGTAGGTGAACGAAAAACCGCCGTTCTGCGTGATCGGCGTCAGGATGTCCCCGAAACGCCAATAATTCGACCCCGTAAAGAGCTGCAGATCGAACGCGCGCTTCGTCAAGATATCGACGAGGAACTGATTGTCGCTCTGCGCGCTGCCCATCGTCGGCCCCTGATAGCGATCCACGAATCCCGACGCGCCGATCGAGACCAGCTTGCTGTCGCCGGTGAAGTCGAAGATCTTGGCGGCGTAGAGCGCGTACCCCGCGATGCCCGGGTGCGAGATAAATCCGTCGACGGGATCGTAGTACTGGCCGATCTTGCGCGTCGCCGCGAAGAAACCGAAGGTCTGATTCGACCAGCCGCCGCCGAAGTCGTAATACTGAGCCTGATTACCCTCCAGCACGTTGGTCCCGCTGTCGTCGCCATAGTTGAAGTAACTGCTGATGTGCTTGAGATCCGAGTAATACATGCCGGTCTCGGTTACGTCGTCGTTGAGCCCCGTGAGGTTCGCGGCTACCCGCTCGATGCTCGCGCCCCAACGCGTATCGGGCGACGTATAGTCGACCGCGCTTGCGAGGTCGTTGCGGCCGTCGCCGATCGAGTCGAAGGTCGCAAAGCCGATCGGCCCCGCCTTCCCCTCGACGGCGTACCCTTCTCGCGGCGTTGGTATCGCGGGCGTGTAGAGCGCTTGCACGTTCGGACACGCATCGCAGTTGAACTGATTGTAAAAGTTTGCCGCCTGGGTAAAGAAGGGGCGCACCTCGCTGTAGTAGCGCTGATAGACCGTCGGCGAGATCGACTGCTGATCGAGCTCCACGTTGGAATAGTCCGGATGAAAGGTCGAGTAAAACGAGGCCGTCGGCGTGATCGGAATCGAAAGATCGGCGCCGACGCGCGAGGTGGATCCGCCGATCGTCTTGCTGGCCGCTTCGCCCAGCGCGTACAGCGCGGCGCGCGGCTTTGGACGCGAAAAGGCGATGCCGGTGAGCTTCGGAACCTCGATCGAACCGGCGTGCGCGTAGTCGGCGTTCCCGTAAGAATCCGGCGTCATCTGCACCTTATCGTACGACCACACCTGCTGCTCGCCCGTCGAGCGCACGTACCGCACGAACTGTGCGTGCCAGTCGCCGCCGTGCGCGTTGCGCAGCACCTCAAACGGAATCCGCATCGTCACGGTGTACCCGCGGGCGGTCGTCGTGCCGGCCGATTCCCAGTTCGGCGAATACGCCGTATTCTCCGAGGAGAACTCGTAATGCGTGCCGTTGGGCGTCGCGTAGAACTGGTAGAAATAACCGCTTAGGCCGTTGGGCCACAGGTCGATCCAGACTTCGTCGTCGTTCCCCTGGCCGACGTCGTTGGTGTGCTGCTCCGCGGCGATCGGCTCGTGCTGGATCGCATCGAAGCGAACGTAGAGCGCCTTGCCGTCGGTCGTCACGTACGCCGTCGTCGGCTCGCTGGCGGGCTTCGATTTGACCGGATTCCATGGCAGCGTCAAGCTCGTCGCCTGCGACCACGTGCCGGCGGGCGCCGTGGGGTCGAGCGGCGGATCCGTCGCCTGCGCGACCGTAAGGTGCGGATAGGCAAGCGCGCGAGCCGTTACGGCCGCGGCCAGCGCGAGGCCGAACCCCAGCGCCCGCAAGCCGCGTCTCACTGCAAGATCGCCCCGCTCAGCTCGGAACGCGACCCGGCGCGCAGCGTCGCCGCGTCGACCGGCCGGCAGGTGCGCGACGAATGGCTTTCGCAATAGAGCGCGCCGCGAAAGTCCGCGCCCGCAACGTCGGCTCCGCGTAGGTCGACGCAGTGCACCCGTCCGTTGCGCGGGTCGCTGCCCGATCCGTCGTCATCGCGCGTACAGATTTTTGCGTTGCGAAAATCGGCGCCCCGAAGATCGGCGTTCGCCAGATCGACGCCCTCGAGCTCGGCCCCGGTGAAACGCGCTCGCGCGGCGTGCGCACCGCTCAGATCAGCGCCGACGACCGCGATGCCGGAGAGGTCAAATCCCGCGATGTCGGCGCCCTGCGCGTTGCAGCCGGTGCACTTCTGCAGCAGGCCGCGCGCGTCGGCGCTGCCCAGCCCGGTGAGCACGCCGCGTAGATTGATGCCGGTCAGAACAGCGCCGGTAAAGATCGCGCCGCTCAGCTGCGCGCCGTCCAAATCGACGCCGGTCAGCCGGCTGTCTTGAAGGTTTGCCCCGCGCAGATCGGCGTGCGAGAAGTCGACGCCGACGAGCTTTGCGCCGCGCAGGTTTGCATTGCGCAGATTCGCTCCCGAGAGATCGACGCCGACGTAGGCGACGTTGCGCAGATCGGCGCCGCGCAGATCGCGTCCGCCGAAGTCGCATCCCGTGCAGTTGGCGGGCAGTCCGCCGGCCGCAACGGCAGCTCCGGTGCCGATCGAGAGCAGTGAGAGTATCGCAGCCAACAAGTAGTTCACGATGGTTTGCTCCTTATAAAGCCGGCCGAAAGGCACAGGAAACCAGGCCTCGGCCGCGAGGCAATTTCGTTAGGGAAGGGTTACGAGGTCGCTTAGGTTATCGCGGCGTGTTTTGTTTTGAGAGGTCCATTCCAACGAGCTTGGCTCGTGAGAAGTCGACGTGCGAGAGGTCTACGCCCGAGAGATCGCAAGCATTGAGCGTTGCGCCGTTGAAGTTCGCGCCGTCCAGCCGTGCGCGGCTAAAGTCCGCACCGACCAGTTCGGCGCCGGAGAAATTAGCGTTTCGCAGATCGGCGCGCGAGAAATCGTCGCCGCTCAGCCGGACGCCGCTGAGGTCCGCGCCCGAGAGATTGGCGCGGGTGAAATCGCAGCCTTTGCAGCTGTTGACGATGCTGCGCAACGTTGCCGAGGGAAGCGAGGCGTTCTTGAACTGGCACCCCGTCATCGTTGCGCCCGTAAAGTCCGCGCCCGTGAGATTGGCGTACGCGAAGTCGCAGCCGGAAAGGCGCGCGTGCCGGAAGGAGACACCGCTGAGGTTCGCACGCGAGAAATCGACGCCGCTGAGGTCGCTGTTGGAGAGATCCGCGCCGCGCAGGTTCGCGCTGCTGAAATCGGTGCCGGTGTAGTGCGCACCGCGCAGGTCGCGTCCGGCCCAGTTGACCCCGCGGAAATCGCAGCCGACGCACGACTTTCCGCTGCTGCTCTGCGCGAGGTCGTGCGTCGCACCGGTGCCGCTTAAGCTCTTCGCGATCGCGCTATCGACCGACGCATTGATGCCGTTTGCCATCTTCGTGCTGTCGGCGATGCTCTTACTCGCGATATCCATACCCCTGTCGATCGCTTTGGCGGTGCCGCCGGCGATCGCGCCGTTCGGCAGCGGTTTGCCGGCCGGCGCAAGCGGCGCCGGCGGCACGGATCTGCTCTCGCGCGCTTGGCGCTGCACGTGAGCGGACGCCGCCGGAAGACTCCGCGCGAGGCTCGGGGTCGCCGGTTGGCGCACGATCTCGGTCTTCGCAACGATCTGCGTTTTGCTCGACGCGGCGGCGTTGGCAACGGCCGGGTGTGCGGCGGCCGCCGGCGGTTTAACCGGCTGCACCACCTGGTATGCCGGCGCCGCAACCGACGGCGCGACGAAGGCGATCAGCAGCGCGAGCGCGCCGACTGAGGCGATCGCGGCGGCCGCCGGACCGATCGCGAGATTCGTGGCGATGTCGCGGCCGGTACCGAGGAGCCGTTCGATGCGCAGCGAGATCTGCTTGCGCGTGGTGAAGACGCCCGGCGCCGGCATCGGATGATGCGGCCAGGCCGCTGTCTCAGCCATCTTCGTCAGGCAGAGTGCGTACGGGCGCACGGCGTGTACCGAGGAGAGCACCCAGTCGTCGCAGGCAACTTCGCGTTCGAGCTCCAGCTGTTGCGCGACGAAGAGCGCCGCCGGATTCCAGCCGAGCGCGGCGACGATCAACCGCTGCAGGCAGTTGCTCCAGTCGTCGGCGCGGCGCAGATGAGCGAGTTCGTGCAGGCTGATCTGCTCGACTTCCTGGGGCGAGAGCCGATCGAGCAGCGCCTGCGGAATCAAAATCATGGCGTCGAAGAGGCCGACCGCCACCGGCACGTCGATCGCTTCGCTAACGCACAGGCGTACCGGGCGGCGCCCCTTGTTGGCCTCGATCCACTGCGGCATCGAATCGCGGTACTCGATCGGCAGCGGCAGCGCGTCGCGCTTGAGCTGCTCGAGGCGCAGCAGGCCGATCAGCAGTCCGATCAGCGCGTATGCCGCCAGCAGTACCCACGCCGCGAAGACCGCGATCCCCACGGGCAGCGGCAGTGTGACGTGCAGGCGCGCCGGCAGCGCCGGCAGCACGCGCGTCAAGCTCGGCCCCTGCGGCGCGCGCATCGCCCAGTGCTGGATTGGGCGCCGTGGGGTCACCGCGACGCGTTCGTGCGCGGCGTTGACGCTCGCGGCCTGTCCCTGGGCGCCGGCGGCCGTCGCGACCGGTTGCGCCGGCGTGAAGAACGCGAGCGTCGTCGCGACCGGCACGACGAGTGCCGCCATCAGGGTAGCGCTCCAGACAACGTAACGCGTCGCCGCATTGATGCTCGGCCACGCGCGCAGAAGCAGCCAGACGCAGAGCACGAGCAACGCGTCCTGCCAAAGTGCGTTGAGTACCGTCGCGGCGACGACGATCATGAGCCGTTCTCCTCATACTGTTCGATGAGTGTCTTGAGCCGGCTCAGTTCGTCGTTCGACGGCCGTTCGTTGGCGATGAGCTGTAGCGCGAGCGAACCCGCGCTATTATCGAAGAAGCGTGAAAGCAGGTGTCCGACGGCGTTCGTTGCCGCGTCTTCGCGCGCGACGAGCGGACGGTACATGAAGGCACGGCCGGCCTCGTCGTGATCGACGTAGCCTTTCCGTTCGAGAATGCGCATCGTCGTGAGCACGCTGTTGTAGGCGAGCGGCGGGGGCGGCAATGCGGCCGTCATTTCGGCGACTGTGGCCCGGCCACGCTCCCAAAGGACCTCCATCAGCCGCAACTCGGCCTCCGTCAGGGTGTTCGAACGTCGTCGTGCCATGCGTACTTTCTCTATGGGTGGGGGGTTGGGATTGTTTCTACTAAATCCTTAGTTGAATATTACCGCGCCGCCCGGGACCTGTCAACTAAGAAATTAGTATTAGAAGCAGGGGAGCCTCTCCACCTGGGAGGCGCCCATTGGGGGAAAGCGGATATGCTCTGCCAATAAGGGAGGGCTATGCCAACGGCCCGCGTCCTCTTCACCTTTTTAGCGGTCGGGTTTCTCGCTGCGTGCGGCAAGGGTACCCCCGTCACAAGCGGCACCCCGACCCCGCCGCCGACCCCGCCCCCGACCATCAGCGCCCAGTACCCGATTCCAACGGCCTCGAGCCAGCCGATGGGCATCGCGCTGGGCAGCGACGGCAACATCTGGTTCACCGAATTTTCGAAGGCCAAGGTCGCGCAGCTGGTCTCCGACGGTTCAATCGCCGAAAACGTCACCCCGACGCGCAAGTCCGAACCGTACGGAATGGCCTCGGGCCCCGGCCCGAACGTCAACATCTGGTTCGCCGAGAGCGCGGTGGGCAAGGTCGGTCAGATCACGACCGGCGGCCCACCGTACACCGAGTACGCCTTTCCAGTTCCCAATACGAGGCCGACCAACATCACGCTCGGGGCCGACGGCAACATGTGGGTGACCGATCCCGGCACGAACTCGATCTGGCGCATCGAGCAGCTGAAGAGAAAGCCCTTCGTGAAGTTCACTCAGTTTCAGTTGACGGGCGCCGCAAAACCGATGGCGATCACCAACGGCCCCGATAGCGCGATTTGGTTTACCGAACCGGGAACCAATAAGATCGGCCGCCTCCCGACAAGCGGTTCGCCTTTGACCGAATATCCGATTCCGACAAAATTTTCCGATCCGACCGGCATCTGTGCCGGAAGCGACAACTCGATTTGGTTCGTCGAAATGAAGGGCCACAACATCGCGCGCGTGCAGCTCAACGGCTCGGTTACCGAATATCCGCTGACCGGCTCGAACACGCCGAACCAAGTGCTGCAGGGCGTCGACGGTAACTTCTACTTCACCGACACGGCCGCAAACCGGATCGGCCAATTCTTCACGCGCTCGCATCACCTGGCCTATTTTTCGATTCCAACCAAGCACTCCGAGCCGACGGCGATGACGCTCGGCCTCGACAACCAGATCTATCTCGTCGAGACTGCCGGGAACAAGATCGCCCAGTTTAGGTACTTCGCGGTATAGTTTCCAGCTCGCCGGGCTCCAGCTCGGCGAGCTTGCTCAACCCGCCGCTCCCGAGCAGCAGGTGGCGCTTCCCGACGCGGATCATGTGGATCGCAGCGTTCGGCGCGAGCATCGTGCTCTCGAGCACCACGATGTGGCGTTGCGCCGCGCGCCAAAAGAATGCGTTGCCGCGCAGCAGCCGCGCGAGCGCGTAGATCGCCCCCAGCACCGCCGCGAGAACCGCCAGCTTGATCGTATAGGCTGCCCAGAAGCTCGCCGGCACGCGCTAGCGGCCGTAGATCTTTTGCTTGAACTCCACGACCTTCGCTTCGATCTCGTGCAGCCGCTCGCGGACGACGACGGCATTTCCGGTCGTCAGAGTAATCACGCTCTTTCCGTTCTCCTCGACCGTCTCGATCAGGTCGCAGTTCAGCAGCACCGGCTGCCCATTCTCTCTAGTGAGCGTAATCATCTCATCACGTCATCCCGAGCTTGTCGAAGGGCGTGCAAACGAGAATTCGCTTCGTCGATCTCCATTTCGTCCCGCCTCGCCTGCTCCGCCCGAAACTCTCGCAAGCGCCGCTCGAGAAGCTTTTCGACGACCAAACGCTCGCGATGCGCCGATGTCAACTCCGCCATCGCCGCCGAAGCGTCGCTGCCCCAGCGCTGGACGCGCTCGCCGTGCCCTTCGATCGCCTCAGCGAGAAAGCGCAGCCGCACATCGTAAAATGCAACGCCCGCGCCGGCGAACTCACCCGAGAGCGCGCATGCGTACAACGCCACCCCCGCCTGGCGCAGCGAACCGTTCAACCGCTCCATCTCACGCACGCCTTCGTCGCACGCTCGTTTCGCCCGAGCGAATGCCCGGCGATTGCACTCTTCACGACGCCGCCGCTCTTCGAGCAGCGGCTGTAACGAAAATATAAACTTCGCCGCCATCTGCCCAAAGAGAGTTCCCGCGGCATCCCGCTAGCGAGCCAGCTGCGAGCGTTCCCGCCCGACCGAAACCAGCTCGATCGGAACGGCGAGCACATCGCCCAGCCGCGTGACGTAGGCGCGAGCGGCCTCGGGAAGCTCCGCGATCCGCCGGCACGCGCCGATCGGCTCGCTCCAGCCCGACATCTCCTCGACGTCGACCTGCAGATCGGTCCGATTGGCGGCACCGAATCCAACGCTCTTGCCGCCGGCACGATAGCCGGTGACGATGCCGACGCGATCGAGCCCCGACAGCACGTCGAGTTTCGTGACGATCGCGCCGTCGAGTCCGTTGAGCCCGACGGCATAGCGGGCCGCTACCGCGTCGAACCAGCCGCAGCGCCGCGGCCGGCCGGTCACCGTCCCGAATTCGTTGCCTTGGCGCCGCAAAAGCTCGCCGCGCTCGCCGGTAAGTTCCGACGGCATCGGCCCCGCACCGACGCGCGTGCAGTATGCCTTGAAAACGCCGCTCACGCGCCCAATCTCGCCGGGCCCGATGCCCAAGCCGGTGCAGGCGCCGCCCGCGATCGTGTTCGAGCTCGTGACGTATGGATACGTCCCGTAGGTAACGTCGAGCAGTGAGCCCTGGGCGCCCTCCAGCAGCACGCGCTTGTTCGAACGCAAACGCTCCTGCAGATACTCGACGCCGTCGACGACGTGCTCGCTCAGCCGCCGTGCGGCCTCGATTCCCTCGGCGTCGCCCGCGCCGCGCGCGTGCGCGCCGCGGATGACGTCGGCAAAGCGAATGCCGCTGCGCGCCACCCGATCGACGTACGCCGGCCCGATGCCGCGCCCCGTAGTGCCGATCGCGCCGGTTCCGCGCTCGCGCTCGGCGGCCGCGTCGCGCTCGACGTGCGAGGGTAAGACGACGTGCGCGCGATCCGAAATCTTGATGCGCGACGTATCGACCCCGATCGACGCTAGGCTCTCGAGCTCGCCCAGCAGCGTGGTAGGATTGACGACCGTCCCGCCCCCGATGAACAGCTCGACGTGCTCGTGCAGCACGCCCGACGGCACGATGCGCAGTGCCAGTTCTTGCTCGCCGGCGACGATCGAGTGCCCGGCGTTATCGCCGCCGCCGAATCGCGCGACGACGTCGTAATCGGCCGCGTAAAGGTCGACGATGCGGCCCTTGCCCTCGTCCCCCCACTGACATCCGAGGAGGATGTCGGCTTTGGAGGCCACCCTATTCGGTGCGGAACTCGAGATCCGCGGTATCGCCCATCGGAATCGCGGGCACGCCCTGAAGCTGCGTCATCACGAACTCGGAAAAGAGCGCGTTGGGCCACCCGAAGTTGCGCCGGGTGTACTGCTGCGGGTTGTCGGGATTGAAAGACTCGTGCAGCAGGTGATCGCCGGGATCGCTCGCGAGCAGCTGCGTGAGGACGTCCTGCTTTTCGGTGCCCGAGGTCGTCGTCATCCCCTGAATGATCAGCGCGAGAGGCCAGATCCAGTGGTCCGGCGTGTGGTAGCTGCCGATGCCGCGTGCGACGTGCCCTTGATAGAACGACGGGTTGTCCTGCGAGAGCAGGAAGCGCCGCGTGTTCTCGTAGTAGCGGTCGTTGGCGATCGTATAGCCGAAGTACGGGGCCGCGAGCAGGCTCGGAATGTTCGCGTCGTCCGTAAGGATCGCGTGCCCCAGCCCGTCGACTTCATAGGCGTAGATGTAGCCGTACTTGGGCACGAGCACGAGACCGTAGGTCTGAATCCCGCGCTGCACCTCGTCGCGCAGCGCCTTCGCCTCGTGCGCTTTGACGACGTTGTGGTAAACGTTGAGCTCGATATCGGACATGTCGCCGAGCGCAACGACCGCGAACATCTCCGAGGGGATGAGGAAGTTGTAGTAGCAGGCGTCGTCGGAAGGACGGAAGCCCGTCCAAATCATCCCGGTGTAGCCGGTCGGACGCCCGGCGCCGTCGGCCGGAAGTTCTTTGTGCGTGTAGCGCGAGTTGCGCGGGTGGTTCTGCTCGCGCTGCATCGTCGAGAGCACGTCGTCGAGCATGTTTGAGAAATTGCCGTTGAAGATCGACGCGTCGCCGGTCGTCTTCCAATAGCTCCAGGCGAACGCCGTCGGATAGGCGAGCGAGTCGAGCTCGAACTTCTGCTCCCAGACGCGGTAGTCCAGCGTGTAGGCGTTCGCATAGGGGTCGAGCTGCACGTACTTGACCATCCGCGCGATGATCGCGCGCAGCAAACTGCGAACGTCGCCGTCATCCTTGGCGAAATAGAGATACGGGCGCGCCTGCGCGCTCGCGTCGCGCAGCCATTCCGCCGGAATGTCGCCGGTCTCGATGTAGGCCGTGCCGTCGGGGGCATACTCTGCGAGCCGGCTCGTGTCGAGCAGTGCCGCACGGAACATGTCTTGCAAGTGGCCGTTAGGATTGCGATAATCCGCTGCGGCTTTTTCGATCGAGCGCAGCTCGAGCGCGACCAGCCTGCCTGGAAACAGCAGAGTGGCCGCGGCACAAAGCAGCGCGGCCATAGCGAATCGTTGGAAACCTTTACCCATTTACGCGGGCCACGTTCCGTGTGCATACAATGCGGGTAACTCCCGATAGCGTCCTAGATAATCAAGGCCGTAACCCACGACGAATACGTCGGGGACTTCGAACCCCCTGTACTTAATTTCTATATCGGCAATCCGGCGGTGGGGCCGGTCGAGTAGCGCGCAGACCGCCAAGGAGGCGGGCTCGCGCGCGAGCAGGGTCTTGACGACCGAGTGCAGCGTCATTCCGGTATCGACCGTATCGTCCACCAGGATCACGTGCCGCCCCTCGATGGGGATGGCCAGGTCCTTCTCCAGGACGACCGACTGGCCGTCGCCGTACCGGCTCACCGCGATCACGTCCATCTGGCAGGGGATCGTGACCGCCCGGATCAGGTCGGAGAGAAACGGGGCCGCGGCGGTCAGCAAGCCGACCAAGACCGGCAGCTTGTCAGCGTAGTCTGCCGAGATGGCCGCGCCGATCTGGGCGACCCGCGCGGCGATCGATCGGGAATCAAAGAGCGGCTCGCCCGTCATGAGGCGCGCTTGTGCGAGCGCCAAAAGACGCGTTCGATATCGCGGCGGGTGAACAGTTTGACGTTGATGCGCGGATGATGGGTTCGCAGCAAACGGATCTTGCGGTTCTTGCGCGTGTTGCGGATGGGCTTAGCGTACGTCAGCTCGATGTAAAGATCGTACTCCGGCAGATAAAAATCCGGGGTGAAAAACTCGACTGGGCGTCCGCGTTCGTTCCAAGAGATCGGAAAGGTCTGCGGTTCGTACTGCCACGCAATTCCGTAGAAGTCGAAGATTCTGGCGAGCTCGGCTTCACTCGCATGAGCAAACGAAACCCGTGACATAGCCACGGACCGTTATCTACGACGCGTGCGCCCGGCTATCCCCCAAACGCGCTCGCCGCACACCCTAGTCTGCGGTCGTTATTCATCGCCGGCGGGTGCGGCACGCCTAACGGGCTGGCCGCTCGCAAGATCCCGATTTTTCTGGTAAAGTTAACCGAAGTCTCCTTCTGAGAGGCTGTTGGAGGGCGAAGCGGGTGGCATCTCCTGAGAAGATCCGCCGGGTGCTGGGCACCGGCGCTATGGCAGCATTAATCGTCGGGTGCGGATTGCACCCGCTGCCGAGCACGCCGAACGCGGCGCCCTACTCTGCCCGCGCGAAGAGCAAAGAGTTCCATTTCAAGCGCGTACAGCAAGACTTTCGGGTCCCAGCTGGCGTGACGCAGCTCGTCGTGCTCGTCAGCGGCTCCAGCGGTGCGAATGCGCCCGGCGAATACCGCAGGACCGCTCATGGCGGCCGCGGCGGAACGGTGACGGCCACGATTCCGGTGACGCCGCACGAAACGCTCGCGATCTTCGTTGGGGGCCACGGGGCCCGCGCGCGCAATGGTCCGTCGGGCACAGGCGGCTACAACGGCGGCGGCGACGGTGGGAGGAGTCCGGCCGGGGGCACCGATACCGACGGCAGCGGCGGCGGGGGCGCCTCTGACATTCGCGAGGGCGGAAACAGGCTCGCCGACCGCATCGTCGTCGCAGCCGGGGGCGGCGGCGGAGGCGGTTTTGGGATTTACGGCGCCGGCGACGGAGGCGCCGGCGGCGGAACGGCGGGCGGCAAGGGTCAAGGCCCAACGTACCACGGCAGCTCCGAAGGATTCGGCGGGAAGGGCGGCCGCCAAGACGCCGGCGGCCGGGGCGGCGCCGGCGGAGCGCGCACCGGATTCAGCCGCGGCCTGCGCGGAAAGCACGGCGAGCTCGGCATGGGTGGAAATGGCGGCGGGAGCCGCACGTTCGGCGGGGGCGGCGGCGGGGCAGGCGGCGGCTACTACGGCGGCGGCGGCGGAGGCGGAGGCTCGACGAGCACCAGCGGCGTCGGTGGCGGGGGCGGCGGAGGCGGCGGCTCATCGTTCGTCGAGCCAAGCGCAACGAACGTAAAGGACGTACGAGGCGGTGCCTCCCCAGGCAACGGCTCGGTGATTATCTACTGGTCGTAGCGCGGCTACTTCAGTCGTAGCGCGGCTACTTCAACGGAAGTCGTAAGAGAAACCGCGCGCCGCCGAGCACCGACGAATCGACGCAGACTTCACCCCGGGCCCGTTGCGCGATGGCCTTGACGACCGCGAGCCCGATGCCGCTGCCGGTGCGATCGGTACGCGCACCGCGCGCGCCCAGATCGAAGATCGCGGCGCGATCGCCGGGATCGACGCCGTCGCCGTCGTCTTCGACCGCAACCTCGACGAACGGCACGAGACGCCGGCATCTAACCTCGACGGTTCCGTGCTCACTGCCGTGTTTTATCGCGTTTTCGACGAGGTTCGAGAGCGCGTGGACGCACTCATCGCTATCGATTTGCGCGACCGCGCGCTTCGGCGCCCGCGTGCGAATCGTCACGTCGCGCTTGCGCGCCATCGGCGAAACGATTTCGATGGTTACTCGAATCTGGTCGACCACGTCGCACGCCGGGGCGCGTTGTGCCGGCTGTTGGAGCTCGACCACCGGCAGATCGAGCATGCCGTCGATCAGTCGACTCAAATGGAGTGCTTCGCTGCGTGCCGTTTCGAGAAAACGCCGCGTCGTCTGCGGATCCGCCTCCTCTTCGAGCAGCGTCTCGAGGTAACCGCGAATCGCCGTGAGCGGCCGGCGCAGCTCGTGGCGAACCGCGGGAAGGGCGGCCCGCTCGCCGAGCGCGCCGGCGAGACACTTGAGATCGAGCACGCTGCTCCGTGCGCTATGGCCGCGCGAACTTGTAGCCGAATCCGTGAACGGTACGCAGCAGCGGCGGAATCTTCCAGTGCTCCTCGATCTTGGCACGCAGGCGATGGACGTGCACGTCGACGGTCCGCTCGTCGCCGGCAAAATCGAAACCCCAGACGCGCTGCAGCAGCCAGTCGCGCGAGAGCGCGACACCTGGGTTGCTCGCAAACTCCATCAGCAGGGCAAACTCGCGTGGTTTGAGCTTGACGTCGTTCCCGTCGACGCGTGCTTCGCGCGCGGCCGCGTCGACTTCGAGGCGGCCGAAGCGCAGTGACGGCGTCGCTTTCACGACGGGCTGCCCCACGCGCCGCAGGATCGCCTTAACCCGAACGACCAGCTCCCTCGGCGCGAACGGCTTTGAGAGATAGTCGTCCGCGCCGAGCTCGAAGCCGACCACGCGGTCGACCTCGTCGCCGCGGCCCGTAACCATGACGATCGGAATGTTGCGCCCCTCGCGCCGCAGCGTGCGGGCGACGTCGTAGCCGTCGATGCCCGGCAACCCGACGTCGAGCACGAGCAAGTCGGCTGCGCCGCGCGCGTAGCGCAGCGCCGCGTGCCCGTCGGAGACGCCGAGCGCCGTGAAACCGTCACGCTCGAGGTGATGGGTGAGGAGGTCCCGAGTCGCGCGGTCGTCTTCGGCAACCACGATCGTCTGCAGCGGCATGAAGGAAAAAGTGCCCGCGACCGGCGACGGGTGGGACGGCGGTTCGGGTAGATTTACTCGCCGTCGGCGGCGAGCGGCCCGAACTGCGCGGCGTGCTCGCGCAGCGTTCGATAGATCGTCGCTGCGGGAAATCCGAGGCGCTCCAAGCGCCGTGCCGCGGATGGATAGGCGATCTCCGGCATCTTACCGGCGAGCCTTGCGAAGGCCGCCGCACACCGCGTCGCTTCGTCTTCCTCTAGATCCGCCACCGCCGCAGCGGCCGCGTCGACGTCGATGCCCTTGCGGCTGAGTTCGCCGATTAGCCGTCCATCGCCGACCGCTTTGTGCTTGCGCTCGACGTAAAGCGCCGCATACAGCCGATCGTCGACGAAGCCTCCGCGCTTACAGCGTTCGACGGCATCGCGGATCGCGACGCCGTCGAAACCTTTGCGCTCCAGCCGCTCCCAGAGTTTCGCCTCGGTCAAGCGCTGCCGCGCCAGCATCGCTAACGCGGCCGAGTACGCCCGCAAAGGCTACTCGACGACCGCGGTGGCGGGGGCTTTCCCGTTCGTAGAGGCTACCGTGCTGAGTGCCTCGCGGATCTTGCTTTCGATCTCGAAGGCGACGTCGGAGTGTTCTTCGAGGAAGGCCTTCGCGTTCTCGCGACCTTGGCCGATCCGCTGCTCCCCGTACGTGTACCACGAGCCGCTCTTGCCGACGATGTTCTGATCGAGCGCGACGTCGAGGATCGAGCCCATCTTCGAGATCCCGTGGCCGTAGGTGATGTCGAACTCGGCCTGCCGGAACGGCGGCGCCACCTTGTTCTTGACCACCTTGACGCGCGTGCGCGTGCCGACGACGTCTTGCCCGACCTTGATCGTCTCGAGCTTGCGTACGTCGAGCCGCACGGAAGCGTAAAACTTGAGCGCGCGGCCGCCCGAAGTCGTCTCGGGGTTGCCGAACATCACGCCGACCTTCTCGCGCAGCTGGTTAATGAAGACCATCACGGTCTTGCTGCGAGAGATCGCCGCGGTGAGTTTGCGCAGTGCCTGCGACATCAGACGCGCCTGCAGACCGACGTGCGCGTCGCCCATGTCGCCCTCGAGTTCCGCGCGGGTGACCAGCGCGGCGACCGAGTCCACGACGACCACGTCGACGGCGTTGCTGCGGACGAGCATCTCGGCGATCTCGAGTGCCTGTTCGCCCGTATCGGGCTGCGAGACGAGTAGATTGTCGAGATCGACGCCGAGGGCCGCCGCGTAGTTAGGATCGAGCGCATGCTCGACGTCGATGAAGGCGGCCGTGCCGCCGGTCTTCTGCGCCTCGGCGATCGCGTGCAGGGCGAGCGTCGTCTTGCCGCTCGACTCCGGGCCGTAGATCTCGACGATTCGGCCGCGCGGAAGGCCGCCGACGCCGAGCGCCAAGTCGAGGGCGATCGAGCCGGTCGGAACGACCTCGAACGCCATACGCTCTTGGAAATCGCCCATGCGCATGATCGAGCCTTTGCCGAACTGTCGCTCGATCTGCGTCAGCGCGTTGGCCAGGGCAATTTTTCGTTCGTCTTCTGCAGCCATTCTGGTTCCTTTCTCTAGCGGGTGGAGCGCCCTACGCTATCACGCTCTCATGGCCGAGTGCCAAGTGCCTGGCATAGGTAATTTTTTCGTTTCACGGCGCGGCCGGTTCCGCACTCTCTTCGAAGAGCGCGTCGATGAACTCCGCGGGCGAAAAATCGCGCAAGTCGTCGGGTCCTTCGCCCAAGCCGACGAGCTTGATCGGCACTTCCAGTTCGTCGACGATCGCGACGAGCACGCCGCCCTTCGCGGTCGAGTCGAGCTTGGTGACGACGATGCCCGTGAGCTGGGTCGCTTCGTTGAAGAGCTTCGCCTGCGAGATCGCGTTCTGACCGCTCGTGCCGTCGACGACGAGCAGCGTCTCGGCCGGCGGCTCGCCGGTCTCACGCTCGATGACCCGCCGCATCTTCTTGAGCTCTTCCATCAGATTGGTCTTCGTCTGCAAGCGGCCGGCCGTGTCGACGATGACCACATCGGCATTGCGCGCTTTGGCCGCGCGCAATCCGTCGAAGACTACCGAGGCCGGATCGGCACCTTCGGCGCCGCGAACGACGCTCGCGCGAGCGCGCTCGGCCCACACGGCGAGTTGCTCGGCGGCGGCGGCGCGAAAGGTGTCCGCGGCAACCAGCAGCACGCGTTTACGCTCTTTGTGAAGGCGGATCGCGAGCTTACCGATCGTCGTCGTTTTGCCGCTGCCGTTGACGCCGACGATCAGCAGCACGGCGGGCCGGCAGTCGAGTTGGAGTTCGGCGTGTGGCAGCGTGAGGAAACGCTCGACGTCTTTGCGGAAGCGCGCTACGGCTTGGTCGGTCGTCTTCCACTCTTCCTGCTTCGCAACAGTCTGCAGGCCCGTGACGATCTTCGCGGTCGTCGGCACGCCGAAGTCGGCCATGATCAGCGTCTCTTCCAACTCGTCCCAGAACTCGGGCGATATGGGCCGCTGTGGCGAACCGAGGCGGGCGACAGCCGAGAAAACCTCGCGGGCACGGCCGAGGGAGGTGCGAAGCCGCGAAAGCCAGCTCACCCGAGGCTCCCCCACCTGCTCACGCTACGAACTCTATCATGCGAACGTACGTTCGGTCAATCTGCTGCGCTATACTTGGAGGATGAGCCATCGTCCGGCCCTCTGCTGTTCCCTGATTCTGCTGCTCGCGACAGCCTGTTCTGCTAGTCGAACGATACCAGCTGCGGCGCCCGGCACCGCCTTCAACCCAGCGGTCCGCGGCGCGACGACGCCCGTGATCGATCTCAACGCGCGCTCGAGCGGGCCGGCCGTCTCCGCCGACGTTTACGGCGCATCGATCGGCACGTGGTGGAACTTCCGCCAGTCGTTCGTCAACCCGTCGCTGCGTAAGGCCGCTATGAAGCTCGTGCGCTTTCCCGGCGGTTCCGAATCCGACGCTTACCATTGGGAGAACGGCGGGTCGCTTTGCAACGGCTACGGCTACATCACGCCGGGAGCAACCTTCGACAATCTGATGCACCACGCGGCACGTCCCTTAGACCTCGATGTGGCGATCACCCTTAACTACGGCAGCAATCGCGCCTGCAACGGCGGAGGCGAGCCGAGCGAGGCGGCGGCATGGGTCGCCTATGCGAAGCAGCACTCCGATCGCGTCCCCTACTGGACGGTCGGCAACGAAGTCTACGGTTCGTGGGAATACGACCTGCACGCGAAACCGCACGACCCAGCGACATATTCCGACGCAGTACGTACCGGTTTCTACCCCGCAGTAAAGAAAGCCAATTCAAACGCGAAGCTCGGCATCGTCGTCGATACCCCTGACGACACCGCCTGGAATGACGCGGTGTTGAGCAAGGCGCAGCCGTTCGATTTCGTCGAGCTGCACTACTACCCGGAGTACAATGTCGATAACGACCAACGGCTGCTTGGCCAGGACGTCGACAGCTTCGCCAACGACCTCAACGGCCTGCGCAAGCAGATGGATGACGCGGGAGTCTCGAAAAACGTCCCGATCTATCTCGGAGAGTTCAACAACGATGCCGGCAACGAAGGCAAACAATCTGTCTCGATCGTCAATGGCCTGTTCTTAGGGCAGATGCTCGGCACGCTCGAAGACGCAGGCGTTCCGATGGCGACCTGGTGGCTGGCCTATGGGCAGTGTGACGAGAGCGGCGACTACTCGAAGAAGCTTTACGGCTGGCAGCATTTTGGAACCGAGACGCTCTTCTCCGACGGTCTGCCCAACGCTTACGAATACTGCGGCGATACGCCGAAGATTCCGGGCGGCACACCCTTTCCGACCGCGCGCGTGATGACGTTGTTCGCGAACAAGGTACCCGCCGGTTCGCAAGTACGCACCGTCAGCTTGCCGAAATCGCTCGGCACGAACATCCGCGCGTACGGATTCTCGGTCTCGGGCGGTTACGCGCTCGTTCTCTTCAACAATACGCTCGAACCGATTCGCGTGGAGGCGCGCGTCAGCAACTCCGGCAAGAGCAGCTTCACCGCTACGCTCTCCGTTTACGGCAAAGCGCAATACGATAAGTCGAAAGACGACCAGTGGGTGGCGCCGCTGAGTAAGAACTTGGGGAAAGTCGGCACGACGATCCCGCTCGCGCTGGGGCCCTATAGCGTTTCGGCCCTGACCCTCAAATAGCAGCCCCCCCGCGAAGGGCGCTGGAGTCGCGCTTACGTCGTGACGGCGACGCGCTGACGCTGCGCTTCTCGTTCCTCGCGCTTGCGATCGCGCAAGAACTGGAAGAACTCTTTGCCCTCGCGCAGACGGCGCTTCATCACCTGGCGGTCGCCGATCATCCCGCCGAGCAGCGAGAACATCTTGCGCGGACGGAAATAGAACCGCCGGTAGAACTCGTCGACCGATTCGAACATCATCGTCGAGGTTAGGCCCGGATAGTTGAGCGCCGCGTGCTGCACGCCGTGCGTGTTCACTAGCTCGTCGGTTTGCTCGAGCCAGCCGTTCTCTTGCGCCTGCTTGTAGAGATGGGTTCCGGGATAGGGCGCGGCGAGCGAGACCTGAAGCGTTTCGGGATCCATCTCGCAGGCGAAGTTGATCGTCTCCTGGATCGTCTCGGGGGTCTCGCCCGGCATCCCCAGGATGAACGTCCCGTGCACCTTGATGCCCAGCTCGCGACAGTCTTTGGAGAAGCGCCGGATGATGTCGAGCCGGGTCCCCTTCTTCATGTTGTTGAGCACCTGCTGGTTGCCCGACTCGTAACCGACGAGCAGCAGGCGCAGCCCGTTTTCCTTCATCACTTCGAGCGTTGCGCGCGGCACGTTGGGTTTGGCGTTGCACGACCAGGTCAACCCGAGCGGCCCGAGCTTGCGGGCCACATCTTCGACGCGCGGAATGTTGTCGGTCAGCGTATCGTCGTCGAAGAAGTACTCTTTGACCTCGGGGAAGAGCTCCTTCGCGCGGGCCATCTCCGCCGCGACGCTCTCGACGCTGCGCACCCGGTAGAGGTGCCCGCCGATCGTCTGCGGCCAGAGGCAGAACGTGCACATCGATTTGCAGCCGCGCCCCGTATAAAGCGACAGGTACGGATGCTGCAGGTAGCCGTTGAAATAGTTAGGGATCGTCAGATCGCGGCGATAGACGTCGAGCACCGAAGGAAACGCATCCATGTCGGTGATGATCGGACGCTCCGCCGTGCGCACGATCTCGCCGTTCTTGCGGTAGGCCAAGCCGTCGATCTCGTGCAGCGGTTTACCCGAGGCGACGTCGACGCACGTGTAGTCGAACTCGCCGACTCCGACCCAATCAACCGCCGGCGCGAGCTTGAGCGAGAGTTCGGGCAGCACCCCGACGTGCGCGCCGACCATGCCGACGATCGCGCTAGGGTTCTCTTCCTTGACCCGCGCCGCGAAGCGTGCGTCGTTGTTAAACGAAGGCGTGCTGGTGTGGAGGATGATCCGCTCGTAATCCTTGGCGAGCGGCGCCACCTGATCGACCGTCAGATCGTCGGGCGGTGCGTCGATCAGCCGGCTTCCCGGCACCATCGCGGCCGGCTGCGCCAGCCACGTCGGATACCAGAACGACCGCACTTCGCGGCGACATTGATAGCGCGCCCCAGCGCCGCCGTCGAAGCCTTCGAACGTTGGCGGGTTCACGAACAATGTCTTGAGAAAATCGGGCATGCACTACTCCTCCGGTCTGACGGTTTTCCGGGCGCGACGCAAAGCCTTCCCCTAAGAGCCCGATAGACTCCTACAGCGCGGCAAGCGCGCTTCGAAGGTTCGAAAACCGGCGGAAATCGGTGTAGTCGACCTCTTCGGTCGCCGCCCCCGCGAAGGGGCCGTAGCTACCTTTGTAGTTCTGCGTCTCTTGGATGACGGCCCAGTAGTTGGGCAGCACTTCGGCCCGCCGGTCGGCGATCTCGCCCCAGGTAGCATGCGGCGGCAAGACGTTGGGTTGATACGTATAGGCGAGCACGTTGTAAGTTGCGTCGTACGTAAAGGTTCCGTTACCGTGCCCGGCGTCGTGCAGTGTGGATGCGAAAGCGATCGTGCCCGGCCCTTGCTCCTGGTACGAGTAGTCCTTGGCATTACGCGCATCGAACGGCAGCGCGAACGCTTCGCCGGGCTTCGGGCTTTGATACGCTTGGGCGAGCGCTGCCTGCTGCTGGACGTCCGCCGGCCGCCCGTCGATCGTGTAGTTGATGACGCGCACGCGGGCAACTCTGCCGTTCTGATAGACGCCGGTCAGGACGATATCTTCGTGCCGCCTGGAGAAACCGGCGTGCACGTCGAGCACGCGGTGCAGCCGGAAGCTCACGATCCCGCGGGATGTCTGGGTAAAGCGCTGCGCCACCCGTGCGAGAACGGGTGGCGCAGACGCTACCGCCGTGCTAAGGATGCAAGATCACCCGATTCACGACGAACGTGCCGTTGCTGTAATAGCCGACGAGCGAGACCCGTTCGCCCTGGGCCGGCGTTCCGCCGGTCGGGTAGATGATCGTGCCGTGCTTGAGATCGACCGTCTGCACGATGCCGTTGTGGCGCAGCACGGTCAGCCTGTACGGGGTAAAGCCGGTTACGGTTCCCAACATCACGTGCCGCTTATCGTATTTATAGACGTCCCAGTCGGGCTGCCAGGTGGTGTACGCGGGCACGCCCGCGCCGTAGTCCTGAGCTGCGACCGGCGCAATCGAGGCACCGCCGATGAGCAGTACCGCCGCGACCAGCGAAGTCATTCCTGCGTAGAATTTCATAACGCTCGCTTTTTACCCGTCGCGGCGGTCTTACAACGTTAGAACTCTCCTAAAAGGCGCCGATCCCGTTTGGCGTGCCCAAACCAGTCGGGCCGTCCCAACCTTTCCCGGAGGTGCACATCGGCGCGCCGCAGCTGCCGTCGCTGCCGGTTGCGACGTCGTTGAGACTCGAGGCGTGCCCATAGAGGTACGTATTGTTGTTATTGGCGCCGGTACCGGCCAGCGCGTAGACCGAGGCGATGATCGGCGTCGCGACCGACGTTCCGCCGAAGACCAGCCAGCCGCTCTGTCGATAGGTATCATAGACGGCGACGCCGGTATTCGGATTGGCGACGGCCGAGGTGTCGGCTTGGGCGCGCAGCGAGCAGCCCGTGCTCAGCCCGTTTTGGAAACTCGGCTTCGCATAAACCTTGCTGCAGCCGCTGCCCGCGCCCGACCAAGCAGACTCGGTGCGCGGATTGATCTTCGTCAGACTCGTTCCACCGACCGCAATGACGCTCGGCAGAATCGCGGGCCACTGCGCCGTGGTATTGTGGCCGTTGTCGCCGGTTGCCGCCGCGATCGCGATGCCGCTGACGTTGAAGCTGGCGTCGTACTTCTGCGTACCCTCGTTGCCGCTCCAGCTGTTGCTCACGTAGTTTGCGTGGGCCGTTGCGTACTTCTCTGCGGTTACCAGCGCCGCCAGACTGTTGGTAGCCGCTTCCACCAACAGGATCTTGCAGTTCGGGCAGATCGCCGAGACCATGTCGACGTCGAGCGACTCTTCTTCCGCCCAGCCTGCGTCGGCTTTGGTTCCGAAGGCTTTGGTCGTAAAGCAGCCGTTCGATCCCGCGCAGGCGGATAGTCCATACTGGGCGCGATAGACCGCGAGATCCTTCGCCGCGTTCGGATTGACGTAGGCATCCACGATCGCGACCGTCTGCCCCCGGCCGTTGCTCCCGCTAAACGACGTCAGCCCGTAGGCCGTCTGCAGATCGCTGGGAGCGTAACCGCTCGGCGTGTTCTTACGAACGAGGCCCTTCACATCGGTACGAACCCAGGATTGACAGCGCGCATAGCCGTTTCCGACGGCGGCACAGACGCGCGCCGCGCGTCCGGCGCGCGGCCAGAGGCCGAGCTGCGCCGCGCTGGGATGCGCGATCACCGCTTTGGGTTGAGCTTCTTTGGGTTGGGGTTCGTTGGGTTGCGAGGTGAGCTCCGATTCCGGCGTCTCGACCGAGGTTGGCGCCGGCTCTTGCGTGCTGATCGTGGCCGGAGGTGCGGCATTGCCGACGGAGGGCATCGAACTCATTGCCCCGGTACTGCTGCACGCTGCGAGCGCGATAACTAAACTAAGGGAAGCAAAGGATGAGAATCTCAAGATCGGACTCCTATCTGCGGGTTTGAAGCCTGCGACGCGCCGCTGTGGTCTCCTGCGTGCAACGTCGCAGCCCCTATTCCCTTAACGTGGCGGCCGAGCCAAGCGTTCGCACACTGCGTAAAGGGTGCTTTAATGCGGTTTTCACGATCGTGCAGGCGAGCAAAGGGGGAAGGCGCCCGACTCGCTATTGCAAAAGACAGCCCGTCAGCGCCTTCTGGAGGGGATAAGTGAAGAAACTATACGCGGCCGTCGTCTTTATCTGCGCCGCAGCCTTCGCGGGCTGCAACAGCACGAACAACACGATCGTGCCCGGTCCGAGGCCCACGAGCCAGCCTCAGCACTCGATCCAGCACGTCGTCATCATGATGCAGGAGAACCGCAGCTTCAACAATATTTTCGCCGGCTTCCCCGGCGCGATGAGCACGATGACGGGCGCTTGCGTGATCAAGCCTTGGTGCAAGTCGGGCACGATCAAGCTGAAGTCGGTTACCCTCGAATCGAGCGGCAACCTCGGGCTTGGCATCGACATCGATCACAGTCACGCCGGTTTCCTTACTGAGTGCAACGCAAACGCATCGGGCGTCTGCCAGAACGACGGGTTCGACCTGATCCGATACGGCGAATCCGGCGGAGCCGGCCTCGCGAAGACCTATCCGTACGCGTACATCGAGCGCTCCGAGTCGAAGGCGTACTGGAATTTTGCCAAGCAGTACTCGCTCGCCGACCAGATGTTTTTCACCGAGACGGCGAGCAGCTTCATCGCTCACCAGGAGATTCTCTCCGGTACGGTGCGGCTGAACTCCCACGAGTCGCTGACCGATCAACCGGACGCTCAACCCTGGGGGTGCGACGCGCCGCCCGGCACGCAAACGCCGATTCTACTGAAAAACGGAACAGAAATTATGCCGCCGCATAAGGGCCTGCCGTTCCCCTGCTTCACGGAGTACGGCACGATTGCCGACCTGCTCGATAAGGCAAATGTCTCCTGGCGGTACTACGTCGACGCCTACCAGGGATCGAAGGACGCCGATTTCTCCGGCGGTGTCTGGAACGGGTTCGACGCCATCAAAAAAGTTCGGTATAGCCCCGACTGGAAGAACAACATGAGCATGCCGAACAGCACCGTTTTTACCGATGTGAAGAACGGCAAGTTGCCCGCGCTTTCGTGGGTTATTCCGTCGCTGGCAGATTCCGATCATCCGGCCAGCGGATGCAACGGCGGCCCGCACTGGGTTACCAGCGTGATAAACGCGATCGGCAAGAGCAAATACTGGGATAGCACCGCAATCATTCTGCTCTGGGACGACTGGGGCGGTTGGTACGACCCCGCGCCGCCGCTGCAAACCAACTATACGAGCCTCGGTATGCGCGTTCCGATGATCGTGATCTCGCCGTGGGCGCAGCAGAGCACCGTCGTACACACCGAGTATGAGTTCGGCAGCATCCTGAAGTTCATCGAGGGGAACTTCGGCCTGGGCTCGCTGCACACGACCGACGCGACGTCGACCTCGATGGCCGACATCTTCAACTTTAACCAGAGCGGCATCACATTTAAGCCCGAGCCGCTGCCGCCGAAGGGCAACTGCTCCGGCTCGCCGACCGCAAAGCAGATCATCGAGCACGATGGAGGCGTTCCGGAATAATCAAAGACCGCGCTGAGGCGGGCGCAAAGCTCGCGGAGGCGCTCCAGGAGTACGCCGGCCGGCCCGACGCCGTCGTGCTCGCACTGCCCCGCGGCGGCGTTCCCGTCGGCGCGCAGGTTGCACAGCGCTTGGGGCTTCCGCTCGACGTTTACGTCGTGCGCAAGCTCGGCGTTCCGGGGCACGCCGAACTCGCGATGGGCGCCCTCGCGAGCGACGGCACCTGCGTGCTCGACCGTGAGATCGTTGCCTCGCTGCGAATCGACGAGCGGGACGTGCAGGCCGTCGTCGCGCGGGAGATCGAGGAGGTCGCACGCCGCGAACGCATCTTTCGCGACGAACGCCCGCAAGCAGAGGTCGCGGGCAAGTCGGTGATCCTGGTCGACGATGGCCTCGCAACCGGCGCGACGATGCGGGCCGCCGTGACCGCGCTGCGCAAACGCAGCCCCGCCGAGATCGTCGTCGCCGTCCCGGTCGCCGCGTATCGAACCTGCGAAGCACTTACGGACGTGGCCGATCGCGTCGTCTGCCCCTACACCCCGGAGCCGTTTGTTGCCGTCGGTCTCTTTTATGAAAACTTCGAGCAGACACGTGACGAGGAGGTCCGCCAACTGCTCGATACGGCCGCTGGGCGGACGGGGCAAGGCGGCAGCGTGTAGAATCAAATCGCGATGAAGCGTACCTCTACCGCCGCCACGGTCTTCGCCGCGCTGCTCGCCATTGCCGGCAGCGCCGCATCGGCTCAGCCGATTCTGTACACATTCACCGGCCTTCCCGACACCGCTAACGGCTGCGCTTGGTTCGACGACAACCTTAATAGCAATCGCGACGAAGGCACGATGGCGCGCCAAGTCGATCTGCTCTACAACCGCGTCGCGCTGCCCCCCGACGAGAACGTAACCGTCGGCGGCACGGCAACGACCGCTGCCGGCGGCCAGGTCGTAGATTATAAACTCGGCTCGCGAACGATCTGTTCGACGATCGAAGCGCTCAACGGGCCGACGCCCGAACCCTCGACCTCTGCGACGCCGATGCCCGCACCGACGTAGCTGTGCGCAAGGCGCTGCGCGCTCTCCCGCTCCTCCTGACGCTCGCCTTTGCCGGGTGTAACAGCTCGAGCGTCGTGACGCCGCCGCAGCCGGTCGCGCAGCACTCGATCCAGCACATCATTATCCTCGTGCAGGAGAACCGCAGCTTCAACAACATCTTCGCCGGCTTTCCGGGCGCGACGACGGCGATGTCGGGCCCCTGCAAGCCGAAGGGGCAAGCCGCAAAATGGTGCACGGGGAACCACATCATTCGGCTGCACGCGGTCAGTCTCAAAACCGGCACGCCGGATTTCGGCAAAGACATCGATCATAGCCATAACGGCTTCGGCATCGAGTGCGACGTCAGCGCCTCCAACGTCTGCGCGAGGGATGGCTTCAATCTAATTCGCTACGGCGAGTCGGGTCAGTCCGCGCCGGCCAAGAGCTTTCCCTACGCGTACGTGGATCGTCAGGAAACGGCCCCCTATTGGAAGCTCGCGCAGCAGTACACGCTCGCGGACAAAATGTTCTTGACCGATACCGCCTCGAGTTTTATCGCCCACCAGCTGATCCTCTCGGGAACGGTTCGGATCAACGACCGCGAATCGCTGACCGACCAGCCGCCGACTACACCCTGGGGCTGCGACGCACCCCCGGGCATTTCGACGCCCTTTCTGTTGAGGGACGGCCGGGTAATTCCGGATCCGCCGACAAAGCTCTCCTTTCCGTGCTTCACGCAGTATCGGACTATCGCTGATTTGCTCGATGCAAAAGGCGTCTCTTATCAGTTTTACGTGATGCAAGGGCTGGACGCGAGGAAGCCGTACTATGATTTCTCCGGAACCGCGTGGAACGGCTTCGACGCCATCAAGAAGTTCCGTTACAGCAGCGACTGGAAGAACCACATCAGCGTCCCAAACACCAACATCTTCAAGGATCTCAAGGGCGGGAGCCTGCCCGCGGTATCGTGGGTGATTCCGACGCTCTTTGATTCCGATCACCCCGCGAGCGGCTGCAACGGCGGACCGCGGTGGGTGACCAGCGTCGTCAACGCCGCCGGCACGAGCCGATATTGGAAGAACACCGCGATCGTACTGCTCTGGGATGACTGGGGCGGCTGGTACGATCCCGTTCCTCCTCCGCAGGTCAACTATACGAGCGACGGGATGCGCATTCCGCTGCTCGTTATCTCGCCGTACGCTCTACCCCACAACGTCTCACACACGGAGTACAACTACGGCAGCATCCTGCGTTTTATCGAAGAGACGTTCAAGCTCGGCTCGCTCGGCACGACCGACGCCTCGGCGAACTCCCTGATGGACAGCTTCAACTTCACGCAGACACCAAATACATTCACGGCCGCGCCGTTGCCGCCGAAACCCCACTGCAGGCCGCCGGCGGGTGACGTGGTTCGCCAAATCATCGAGCACGACGGGGGCGTCCCGGGATAGGCCTTAACGCGCGTCCCAGTACTCCGCGCCGACCGGATACATCAGCATGTTCCGCCGGAATCCGCTGACGCGGTCGCGCACGACGTCGACGTTCGATTCGAATGCAACCGGAATCGCCGGAACCTCTTGCCGCACGATCCGCTGCATCGCGACGAAGTCGGCACGCCGGCGCCGCGGATCGCCGGTCGTCGCCTGATCCTCGAAGAGCGCGTCGAAACGCGGATTGCAGTAGTTCATCGAGTTGTTCCCGTTGCCGCCGCGCTGGCTGCAGGCGAAGATCACCGATTGCTCCGGATCTGCCGCCCCGATCCACTGCGCCGCCGCTAGCGTAAAGGCACCGGTCCGCAGCGGCCCGCCCGGCGCGTTGAAGAGCGAAGCCGGATAGGGCTTGAGCGCCGCGTCGATTCCCGCGCGCTGAAGCTGCTCTTGCTCGATGACCTGCATCCACGTTCCCCGCTCGGGCGCAAGCGCGATCGTTACGCTCAGCCGAACGCCGCCCTTACTCCAATGCCCTCCGCTGCGCCGCCAGCCGCCCGACGTAAGCTCGCGCGCCGCCGCCGCTGGGCCGTTCCCGATCGCGCCGCCGTCGTGCCACACAAAGACCGGCGGGAGAAACGAATCGGCCGGCCGCAGCACGCCAAACGCGGCGCGAACGATCTCGCCGCCGTCGATCGCCTCGGCGATCGCGCGCCGCACGTGGACGTCGCGGGTCGGCGGCGCCGTCGTCTGCGCCATTAAAAAATAGACGCCGTTGACCGGCGTGACGACGACGCGCGCGTGCGCAATTTCCCGCGCTCGCGGCACTTGCGCCGAACCGATCTCGGTAACGTCGACCTCGCCGGTACTTAGCGCCAGCAGCGAGCTCTGCGTCGTCGGGATGAGCGACAGCACGATGCGGCGCAGCCGCGGCTGCGGTCCGAAGTAGGGATTGCGTTCGAGGACGATGCGGTTCGCGCGCTGCCACTGCGTCACGCGAAATGGTCCGGTGCCAAACGGCAGCTGATCCCACGCGCCGCGCCGCACGTCCGTCGACGAAAACGCGTGCGCCGGCAAGATCCCGAACGCGAAATCGGCCTGGGCGAAGAGCTCGGCGACGGCCGCATTCCAAGGATTGCGCAAGCGCACGACGACCGTGTAGCGATCCGGCGTCTGCAACGCCGCGATTCGCCGATAGGCGTCGACCGATTCGACAGGATTGCGCGGATCGACGATCGCGCGATAGGTAAACGCGACGTCGGCCGACGTCAGCTCGCTGCCGTCGGCGAAGCGCACCTCGTGCCGAAGATGATAGACGATCGTCTTGCCGTCACGCGAGATGTCGCCGTTGGCGCGCGAGGGCACGCGCGTCACCAGAATCGGAACCAGCCGGTTCTCCGCCGAGAGCCCGACGAGCGTCTGCGTAACGAGCAAGTCGTAGCCGATCGTGTCCTGGTCGTGCGCGAGCAACGGATTGAGGGACGTCGGATCGACGTTGTCGGCGATCGCGAGCACGTGCGCTTGCGGGCCCGGGCGTTGGCAAGCGGACAACGCCGTCGCGACCAGGAGCGCCATCGTCAAAACGGGTAGGATGCTCCATATGGACGAGAATTCGAATCGCCGGGAGGGCGTGGAAGACGCCGACGCCACCGGCATGGTTGCGGGTGAGGAGCTCATCACCCAGGCCGAGACGATGCTGCCGATCCTAAAGCTCCACGACGCCCTGCCCCGAGAGCACGAAGCGCACGCGGCGATCGACCAGCTGGACGGCGAATTGAAAAAGGACGCGCCCGATCGCAGCGTCGTCGAGGGGCACGTGGCGCGGCTGCGGCTGCTGCCGGAGCTCGAAGCGATCGTCGTCAACTGGTGGGACGATCCGCGCACGCAGCGCTTCTTCGCCGATCTCGGCCAGATCGGCGTCTAGGAGCGACAGTTTCCTAGCCCACACTCGGACGGACCCGGAGCGCCGCGCTAATTCGCGGCCCCACCGTGCCTTTTGCCTTCGGCACGCCGTGATCGTAATGCAGCTGCGTCTCGTAGCTCATCACGAGCAGGCTGCCGGCCTCGAGATCGATGTCGAGGGCTCGCCGCGATTTACGCCGGCCCGAATCGAGGGGGCCTTTGCTGCGAATCGTCATCAGCCGCGTCGCTCCCAAAGAAATCAGCGCGATCGGGTGGTTCTCGATGATCTCGTAAAGGTGGTCGTTGTGCGGCGCGACGCTGTCGCGCCCGTCGCGATAGAGGTTCAGCCCCACGCTGTTAAAGCGTGTCGCGGTAACCTCACCCGCCTTGGCCGCGATCTCCGCGAGCGCCGGCGGCAACTCCGGATCGTCGAGCCGGTACCGCGCGACTCGTCGCGGCACGTCGACCTTGCGATCGTACATCCAGCGCCGTTCGCTCTGCCACGGAATCCCGTCGCGCAGCGCCTCGAACCACGCCGCCGCGGTCGCCGAATCCGCGAACCGCGGGATGTAGTAGATCGTGCCGGTTTCGTCGGCGACCAGCGTCCGCCGCCCGTCGCCGAAGATTCCCAGTTGGGTCAGGGATACAGGCCGCGCAGTTTCGTCGCCTCGGCGACGCGCGAAACCGCGACGCAATACGCGCCCTGACGCATCGAAACGCCGTGGCGTTTCGCCTGTTCGTGCGTCTCGCGAAACGCACGGACCATCTTGTGCTTGAGGCGTTCGTTGATCTCGGCCTCTTCCCAGAAGTTCGCCTGCAGATCCTGAACCCACTCGAAGTACGAAACCGTCACGCCCCCGGCGTTGGCCAAAATATCCGGCAGCACCATGATGCCGCGATCGAAGAGGATCGCATCGGCGTCGGGTGTCGTCGGTCCGTTGGCCGCCTCCGCCACGATTCGCGCGCGAATGTGTGACGCGTTCTCGCCGGTGATGACTTTTTCCAGCGCCGCCGGGACGAGCACGTCGCAATCGAACTCGAGCACCGCGCGGTTGTCGATGCGTTCGCCGCCGCGAAAGCCGGTGACCGATCCCGTCTCACCCTTATGCGCCATCAAGCCTTTGACGTCGAGGCCGTCCTCGTTGGCGACGCCGCCGTGCGAGTCGGAGACCGCGACGATCTTATAGCCGATGTCGGACATCAGCTGCGCGGCGTACATGCCGGCGTTGCCGAATCCCTGGATGGCGACGCGCGCACCGGCGATCTCTTTGCCGAGCTCCGCCATCGCTTCGTCGACGACGTAGCCGCAGCCGCGCGCCGTCGCTTTGTCCCGCCCGAGCGAGCCGCCGATCGAAACCGGCTTACCGGTGACGACGCCCGGGATCGAATAGCCGTGCTGCATCGAAAATGAGTCCATGATCCACGCCATGATCTGGGGCGTCGTGTAGACGTCGGGCGCGGGGATGTCTTTCTCTGGCCCGATGATGATCGAGATCTCGTTGGTGAAACGGCGTGTCAGGTTCTCGAGCTCCTGCATCGACATGTGCTTGGGGTCGCAGATCACGCCGCCTTTGGCGCCGCCAAAGGGGATGTTCACGAGCGCGCACTTCCAGGTCATCCACATCGCGAGCGCCTTGACTTCGTCGAGCGTGACGTCGGGGTGGAAACGGATGCCGCCCTTCCCGGGCCCGCGCGACATGTTGTGCTGCACGCGGTACCCGGTGAACATGCGGAACGCTCCGTCGTCCATTCGCACCGGAACGGAGACCTCGAGAACGCGTTTAGGCTGGCGCAGGTATCCATGCAGTGATTCGTTGAGGCCAATGAGCCGGCTCACTTCATCGAGCTGACGCGTGGCCATATCCCAAACGTTGTCTTGCGATTGAACGGCGGAGAGATCTTGAGCCATGACTTCCTCTACTCTGGTTACGCTGGGTGTGGTTCTAGTAGTGCGGGTGGCCGTACATGCTGGCGCGATAGGCCGGCAAGTGCGGATTCTTCCAGTGCGAACCGTCGGCGAAGGCAATCTTCAGCGGTACGCATTTCGCGAAGCTCGTCTGAAGCGGAAAGACGTTGGGGCTCAGCCCGAACTTGTGCTTGATCTCGGCGCCCGGAGAGAAGGTGCCGACGTCTTTTACCTCAGCGACGAGATTGCCCTTGACCAGCAGCCCGAATTCGATCTGTTTCATAACGTGGTGTGTGGCGTTGACGTAGTCGATGCCGAGCGTCGGGTCGTTCTCGACGGGAGACTGGTAGTACGTCGGGCCGTAGACCGACGGCCAGCCCCAGTACCGGCCGTAGAGACCGTACGAGGGATAGAATCCCGGCGTGTATCCGGCGTAGTTATAGCTGACATTGCGCTCAGGGTTGCAGGCGTTGACCTGGATTGGGTGCGGCATCGTCACTTGCGAAGCCTGCGACATTGCGACGTTCGTCGACTGCGCCGCAGTGATCGCAGGAAGGCTGCTTAGCAAGCATAGCGCTCCTACGCCCAGCGAAAAGCGTAACGGGTTCATGAGGCCTCCTTAGCGGATTGAAACACGGTTGTCTTGGCTGTCCGCCTTCTGCAAGCGAAAGGGCGGCGCCTTGGCACCGCCCTGATTGGCTGATTGCGTGTTTGTTTATTGCGGTGGGCGCCCGCCGCCGCCGCGGCCTCCTCCGCCTCCGCCGCCGCCGCCATTGCGACCGCCGCCTCCGCCGCCGCCGGAACTTCGCGGCGCCGAACCGCCGCCGCCTGCGTTACCGCGCGAGTATGATGGATGCGAACCGCCTCCGCTGCTGCCGCGTGAGTACGACGGATACGTACCGCCTCCACCGTTGCCGCGTGAGTACGACGGGTACGAACCGCCTCCACCGTTGCCGCGTGAATACGACGGATACGCACCCCCGCCGCCGTTGCCGCGCGAGTTCGACGGATACGAGCCGCCCCCACCGTTGCCGCGCGAGTACGAGGGCGCGGCGTTACGTGATTCGGAGTACGGACTGCGAGCGCTGCTGGACGATTCGCCGCGCGAGTATGAGGGATAGGAGCTGCTGCCGCGCGAGTATGAAGGCGCGGAGTTGCGCGACGACTGCACCGCGTAAGGATCGCGGGCCGACGTTTGGCGTTCCGAGCCGACGGACGCGTTGCGAGGTGTACTGCCGAAGGATTGGTTTCGGGTCGAAAAGCCGCGGTCGTTCGATCCTGAGATACCGCCGCGATCGATCGATCTCGAGGCTCCGCCGCGCTCTTGCGAAAACCGGTTCCACGAATCCGAGACGCTGCGGTTTTGCGAACCAGATCCCTGGAGCGCGTTCGAACGTGAGCCTTCGGTCATTCCGCGATTCGAGTCGTTACGTTGCGAGCCGGTCATCGCGCTCTGCCCTTGCGCGCCGCCGTGCGCAACTCCGCGATCGCTATTGAAGCGCTGCCACGACGAGGTCGGCGCGTTCGTGCGCGCAGAGTCGAGGTTGCCGCGCGTTTCGTTGCCGCGCGTTTCGTTACCGCGCGTTTCGTTACCGCGCGTTTCGTTACCGCGCGTCATCTCGCTGCTGCGCGATACTGGCGCATTGTTGCGGCCGGAATCGAGGTTGCCGCGCGTTTCGTTACCGCGCGTCATCTCGCTGCTGCGCGATACTGGCGCGTTGTTGCGGCCGGAATCGCCGCGAATCGCCTGCGAGACCGCGCGCTGCTGAGTCTCGAAGGCCGGCCGTGCGGCGAGTGCGCGATTCGACGCGAAGCGTGGAGAGTTGAAGCTCTTCGACATCGTCACCGGAGCGCTGACCGTTCCGCGCGATCCGGAGGCGAAGCGAAGGTTTTCGCGGCCCGGGGTAACCGGCACGGCACCCTGGATCGTGCCCATCTTCGAAATCATCTTCGGATTGACGGCGATCATGTGACCGAAGTTTCCGTGCTGGAAGTTGCCAACGATGGTTCCAGTAGCGCCGTGGTGCCCGAAGTTGCCGTAGTAGTTGTGGATGTTCGTCACGTTGACGATCCGCGTGTTCCAGCCGCGGCCGTAGCCGTAGCCGCCACCGTATCGCGGCCAGCCCCAGCCGTATCCCGTCCAGGCCCAGCCCGCGTACCACGGATAGTACGGAGCGTACGGAGCCAGCGGATACCAGCCGACGTATGGATAGCCGCCGAAGCCGGCGCTAACGCCCCAGCCCGCGCCGCCGACGCTCAGGCCGAATCCAAAGAATCCAACAAGTGCGGGCGACCAAGCCGGCTGTGCGTTATAGTACCCGACGTACGCCGGAGGGAGCCACGCCCAGCCTGAGTTGTTCGCGTAGAACCAGCGGCCGTAGTGATACGGCGCCCAGCCCCACTGGTCAGCCGAGACCCACGTCCAGCCGTAACCGTCTTCCCAGGTCCACGAGCCGTTCTGGTATGGAGCCCAGTCGGAAGACTGATTCGGAACCCACGCCTGGCCGTAACCCGCGACGTCCTGCCACTGGCCGTACTGGCTGAGGTTATCGTAGCCGGCGATATCCGGACTGACGTTCGGGCTGGAGTCGAGCGCGGCGACCATCGTCTGGTCGCGCTTTGCGCTGAAATCGTCGAATGTGTCGAACCCGACCGCCGTCGTATAACTGATCGACGGATCCGAGGCCGCGCCGCGCGCGACGAGCGTCCGCCCGGACTGCAGGTCGTACTTCTGCTGCGGCGTGATGACTTCGGCCTGGCCGCGGCGGACCGTCACCCACGTCGAGCCGTCTTGCGTGATGGAGACTCGGTAGTCGCCCTTCTGCTGCGAGCGCACGCTGATCGACGGCGTGTCGACCTGGAACGCACGAGAGTCGTGAACCAGCCCGACTTCGATCGTCCCGTCGGCAAGCTGCAGCTGGCGGTTGTTCGGGTCGTCGTTGGTGATGCGCGCCTGAACGTTGCCGCCTAAACGCACGGCAGTATAACCGTCAAACTGTAACTCGGCACGAGTCGTCTGCCCGGTAGAGAGATAATCCCCAGGCAGCAGCGGGGCGTTGATGACCGCCTTCACCTGCTCGTTGCTGTCCCCGCGCTGGACGACCGCGGGTCCGTTCAGAACGCTGACCCGGGCAACGCCGGGGCCGTTCTGGCTCGGTGCCGCTTGGTCGGCCGAAACCGGCGTCACGCTGCCGAGGCTGACCCCGACGAGCGCGGCGCCGCAAAGGACGCTTGTAAACCACTTGCTAGTCATATCTGTGTTCGTTTCCCCTCACCCTCATTGAAGCCGAATCCAGGTATTGACGTCATCGATTCGCGATTAGTGTAGCATTAAGCTCGAGTGAGAGGGGACGGCGTGCCTGCCGCTAAGTGGTACGGCGGAGGTGGATTCTGAAAATGCAAGACTCGGAACGCGAACTTTCGCGACGTAACTTCCTTTCGGGCGTAATCGTTCTACCGGCCCTCGCCGGACTGTTCCTCACTCAAACGAGTCCTGCGCAAGCCAAAGGCTCGCAGGCGCAGTTCAAGTATCAGAAGACGCCCAAGAATGGGCAAAAGTGTTCGGGGTGCAGCCAGTTCGTTCCAGGCAAGTCGGCCACGGCAGACGGCACGTGTAAAGTCGTGGACGGCACGATCAGCCCCAACGGCTGGTGCATCGCCTGGAGCAAGAAGACCTAACCCTCAAGCGATCTCGAAGAGCGCCGCGGCGCCCATGCCGCCCCCGATGCACATCGTGATGACGGCATACTTTTCGCCGCGGCGTTTGCCTTCGATCAACGCGTGCATCGTCATCCGTGCGCCGCTCATCCCGTAGGGGTGGCCGATCGAGATCGCGCCGCCGTCGACGTTGAAGCGGTCGTTGGGCAAGCCCAGCGTGTCGCGACAGTAGACCGTCTGCACCGCGAAGGCCTCGTTCAGTTCCCACAGCCCGATATCGCCGACCGAAAGTCCATGCTGCTTGAGCAGCATCGGAACGGCGAAAACCGGCGCGATTCCCATCTCGCCCGGATCGCAGCCGGCCACGACGTAGCCGCGGTAAAACCCTAACGGCGCCAACCCGCGCTCTTTCGCAAGTTCCGCGTCCATAACAACGACCGCCGCGGCGCCGTCGGAAAACTGCGACGAATTGCCGGCCGTAATCGTCGTGTCCGTGACGCCCGGTACCGCGCCGCGCAGCGAGGCGAGCCCTTCAAGCGTCGTATCAGGCCGATTCCCTTCATCTTTGCGCAGCTCGACGCGCTCCTCACGAACGGCGCCGCTCTCCTTATCTTGTTCGTACTTCCACGACGGCAACGGGACGATCTCCGCGTCGAAACGCCCCGCGGCTTGCGCGGCGGCCGTACGCTCTTGGCTCTGCAGTGCGTATTCGTCTTGGCCCGTGCGCGAAATGCCGTATTTCTTCGCGACATTGTCGGCCGTGTAGAGCATCGGCATGTAGATATCCGGAACGTGGCGCAGCAGCCAATCCTCGGCGAAGAAATGCAGGTTGAGCTCGTTCTGCACCATGCTGATCGACTCGACGCCGCCTGCGACGACGATCCCGGCGCCATCGGCGATCACGCGTTTGGCCGCGCCCGCGATCGCATCGAGCCCCGAGGCGCAGTAGCGGCTGACCGTCTGGCCGGGAACCGTTACCGGACAGCCGGCGCGCAGCGCCGCCGTGCGGCCGATGTTGTTGCCGGTTGCGCCTTCCGGGAGGCCGCAGCCCATGATGACGTCCTGCACTTCGTGCGGCGCCACCGCCGCGCGCTCCAGCGCGTGCTTGACGGCGTGCCCCGCCATCGTCGCGCCCGGCGTTTGATTGAAGGCGCCCCGAAAGGCGCGGCCGATCGGCGTGCGCGCCGCCGAAACGATCGCCGCTTCACGCATGAACGGCCTCCGCTTGCGCGCCTTGCGCTTGGGCGAACGTGCCGCCGCTCATCGCCACGCGCGCGAGCAGCGCCGACGGCTTCCACTGCGGCCCAAAGGCCGCTTCGAACTCTTTGATACGCTCGTAGACCCGCGCGACGCCTACCTCGCCGGCGTGCCACATCGGTCCCCCGTGATGCGGCGGAAAGCCGTAGCCGTAGATGTAGACGATATCGATGTCGCCCGGCCGCAGCGCGATGCCCTCTTCGAGCAGATACGCACCGCGATTGACCAGCGCATAGACCAAACGATCGCGAATCTCGGCGTCGCCTGCCTCCCGCGGCTCGATGCCGGCTTCGCGCGCCGCCTCCGCGAACAGTGCTTCAACTTCCGGATCGCGAATCGGCTCGCGGCCCTTGCCGACCGCTTTATCGTATTTGTAGAAGCCGGCCATCGCTTTCTGCCCGAGCCGCTGGCGTTCGACGAGCCGTTCGAGCACGTTCGTGCGCCCCTGCGCGGCCGCACCTTGCAGCTTCTGCACGTTCAGGCCGATATCGAGCCCGGAGAGATCGCTCATCGCAAACGGCCCCATCGGAAAACCAAACGCCTTCATCACGGCATCGATCCGGGAGGGGGTGTTGCCCGCTTCGGCGAGCGCGTAGGCCTCGCGCACGTAGTCGAAGACCATCCGGTTGCTGATGAAGCCGAAGGCATTGCCGGAGAGCACGGCCTTCTTGCGAAGCCTCTTGCCGATCGCGAACCCGGTCGCCAAGCTCTGCGCCGACGACTCCTTGCCGCGCACGATCTCGAGCAGCGGCATGATGTTCGCGGGCACGAAGAAGTGCAGTCCGAAGACCTGCTCCGGACGCTTTGTCGCGGCAGCCAGCGCATCGATGTCGAGCGTCGAGGTATTGCTCGCGAGCAATCCTTCGGGCTTGACGATGCCGTCGAGCCTGGCGAAGACCTCGCGTTTGACCTCGAGATTCTCGAAGACCGCTTCAACGACGAGATCGCAGTCGGCGAGCGCGCTCCAGTCTTCGGTGAAGGTAATTGCCTGCGCGCGCTCCCACGCTTCCTCTTGCGTCAGCCGCCCCTTCTGCACCTGATACATGAACATGCCCATGACGGTCTGGCGCGCCTTGTCGACGGCTTCGTCGTTGTTGTCGACCACCACGACCGGAAAGCCGGCCTGCGCGAAAGCGATCGCGATGCCGCTGCCCATCGTCCCGGCACCAACGACGCCAACTTTCTCCACCTCCGGCGCTGTCCCGACCTTGTCGTCTGTCATCCTGAGCTTGTCGAAGGGGGGAATCTTGTCGAGCTCCCGCTCCGCGAAAAAGACGTGGCGCAGCGCCGCCGACGGCGCGGAACGTACGAGCTCGTCGAAGAGCCGCGCCTCACGCGCAAGCCCGAACGCAAACGGCAGCTCGACCGCCGCCTGCACCGCGTCGATGAGTTTGTGTGCGGCGTAGCCGCCGTCGTTTTCCGGCGGCACCATCTTGTGTGCCTGCGCGACGACAAACGGCCCCGCTTGCGCCGGCACGTCGGGCGCAATCGTCGGCGTCAGCGCCGAGGCGCGCCGCTTGACGGCGCGGCTCTTCGCGAGCGCTTCGGCGCGGGCGACGGCGTCGCTCTCAACGACCTCGTCTAAAACGCCGAGCTCGAGCGCGCGTTGCGCCGTCGCCGAGGAGCCCTTGAGCATGAACTCGAGCGCCGCTCGTGCGCCGATGAGGCGGGTGAGCCGCTGCGTCGCACCGGCGCCGGGCAATAGGCCGAGCTTGATCTCCGGCAGACCGAGCTTCGAACGCTCCGTCGCCACGCGATAGTCGCAGGTGAGCGCGAGCTCGAGGCCGCCCCCCAAGCACGTCCCATCGATTGCGGCGACGAAGATTTTGTCGCTGAGCTCGATATCGGCAATGACGTCGCGAATCGTCACCGCGTCCGGCGGGATCTCCCGGTTGAAATCGTTGACGTCGGCGCCCCCGCTAAAGAGGCCGTTCGCGCCGGTCACGATCACCACGCCGACGGCCTCGTCGCGCTGCGCGGCGGCGATCTCCTCGCGCAGCTTCGCGCAGTACGCGAAGGAAAGCGCGTTGACCGGCGGGTTGTCGAGGGTGATGACGCGGACGGCTTGCCCCCAGCCGGTCGAAGGATCTTGCGGAATCATCAGACGCCGACGGTCGCCTTACGGTCGTGCTCGAACTGCGTTTCGTCCAGCGCCATCACGTCGCCCGATCCATCGACGATCTGCCGCTGATACCAAGCGCACTGCGAGAGCACGTGCGAAGCGTAAAACGATGCGGTCGCGAGCTTCGCGCGGTAGAACTCGGCCTCCGGATCGCCGGCCGCGATCTTCGCCGCCGCGATCTGCGCGGCGCGCGCCATCTGCCATCCGCCCGCGACGGTTCCCCATAGACGCAGGTACGGAACCGAGCACGCGAAGGCTTTATGCAAGTCGCCCATCGCGTTCATGCCGATCCATTGCGAGGTTTCGTTGAGTACCTTCAGGCCCGCGCCGAGCGACTCACCGATCCGCTTCACGCTCTTGTCGGAGTGGCCGGCGCACTCTTTGGCGACCGCCTCCATCCGCTTGCCGACGGTTCGCGCCGTCGCGCCCATATCGCGCAAGAGCTTACGCCCGATGAGGTCGAGCGACTGGATGCCGGTCGTTCCTTCGTAGATCGTGATGATGCGGACGTCGCGATATTGCTGGGCGATGCCGGTCTCCTCGATGTAGCCCATACCGCCGAAGACCTGCAGCGCGACCGAGCAGAGGTCGACGGCGTTTTCGGTACACCAGCCTTTGACGACCGGGATCATCAGCTCGACGAACGCTTTGTGCTCTTTGCGCACCTTTTCATCGGGATGGCGCAGCGCGTAGTCGAGCGACGCGGCGGTCACATACGCGAGGCCGCGCATCGCTTCGATCGTTGCCTTCTGCAGCATCAGCATGCGCCGCACGTCGGGGTGTTTGAAGATCACTTCCGGAGCGCGCGAGCCGGGTTTGAGGTCGCGCCCCTGTACGCGCTCGAGCGCGTAGGCGAGGGAACTTTGGTACGCCCGGTCCGCGAGCGCGATGCCCTGCACGCCGACGGAGAAGCGCGCCGCGTTCATCATGATGAACATGTACTCGAGGCCGCGGTTCGGCTCGCCGACCAAATAACCGACGGCGCCTTTTCCTTTTTCGCCGTAGTTGAGCGTGCACGTCGGATTACCGTTGATGCCGAGCTTGTGCTCGATGCTCGCGCAGACGACATCGTTGCGCGCGCCGAGCGTGCCGTCGTCGTTCACGAGGAACTTGGGCACGATGAAGAGCGAGATGCCTTTGGTTCCTTCGGGCGCATCGGGAAGCCGCGCGAGGACGAGATGAATGATGTTATCGGCCATGTCGTGCTCGCCAAAGGTTATGAAGATCTTCGTACCAGAGAGCAGATAGTGGTCGCCCTCAGGCACCGCACGGGTGCGCACCTGCGCGAGGTCGGAGCCGGCCTGCGGCTCGGTCAGGCACATCGTCCCCGTCCACTTGCCCGAGACGAGGTTGGGGATGTAACCCTTCTTCTGCTCGTCGGAGCCGACCAGCTCGATTGCCTCGATCGCGCCCTGATTGAGCAGCGGGCCGTTGGCAAAACCGATGTTTGCCGCGTTCCACATCTCGAGCGTCGGGCCGAGCAGAATCTGCGGCAGCCCCTGCCCCCCGTACTCAGGCGGGACCGGCAGCCCGATCCAGCCCGCGTCGGCGAACTGGCGGTAGGCCTCCTTGAAACCGGAAGGGGTCGTGACCTCGCCGTCTTTCCAGGTGCAGCCCTCCTTATCGCCCGTCCGGTTCAGCGGGTCCAGCACGCCCGAAGCAAAAGCGGCGGCTTCCTCGAGCACGGAATCGAGGACGTCGAGGCTCTCCTCGCAGCCCGGCAGGGCGGCTACCTCCTGGATGCCGGCCAACTCGCGGAGGGCGAACTGCATATCGCGCAGGGGAGCTCGGTAGGTGCTCATCGTGGTCCCTTCTTCGGCTATATATTAAAAATAATACATACGGGAGGCGGCGAGTTGCGCCCTCTTGGGGCCTCAACGGGGCATTAGAAATTGTGAAAAAGACTCCGCCTGCTTGCGACTAGCAGTAACAACTTTGGATATGCTAGCCGTACTACGTTACAACATCATACCTCACCGTCGTCTCCGAGGAGATCATAAAAACCGATGTTCCTTACGTCCATTCTGCTATCCGTGGTGACCCTTAATCCGGCGATGGCGCCGCGCGCTCAAATGTCGCCCGCCGAAGGCACGATCACCGCACGAGCCATCTCACCCGACTCAACGTGTAAGCCGGGCGACATCTGCGCATCAAAAACGGTGCACCAGAACGGGTGCTTCTACTCCAATTTCTGGAATAAGACCAACGGCGGAACGCCGCTCACGATCGACGTCACGCAAACGGGACCCAGCGGCAGCAACACGTACATCTACTGGGTCAACAGCACGAACAAAACGATCAGCATCTCCGGCAGCGCGATGGCGAAATTCGTCTGCCCGTAAAATAGCCTTGTCATCCTGAGCCTGCCGGTGTCATCCTGAGCCCGTCGAAGGATCGGGGTGGCACCGCTTCACTCGAGCCCTAGTTCGACGGCTTCACCTCGAGCTTCGTGCTCGCGCTTCGCCCGAATTGCTCGGGCGCATTCTGTAAGTAGGCGCGCGCGCCGGGCCATGCGAAGGTGCCCGGGGTTACCGAACGCACCAGGTAGTGCACGTCGTAGACGCCGGGATCGAGGTGCTGCGCGTAGGCGACGACACGGTCGCTGTAGATCTGCGTCGCATCCATCTGCCAGCTGTCGCTTTGCGGAACGATCGCTTGAAGCGTCGTGCGGAACGACGTATCGACGGCTTCAAAGGCCGCCGGCAGCGGATCGTCGATGACGAGCCGGTCGATGGGATGATCGACGATCGTCCGCACGCCGATATCGAAGACGCGGCCGGCCGCGACGTCGAGCGGCTGCGCCGGTGCGGCGAGATCGATCGTCGCCAGCGGTGCAGCGGTCGAAGCCGCGCCGGCAGCCGTCGGATCGTTGATCGTGCGGATCACGCGGAAGGCGGCCAGCTCGCCGGG
Organism: Candidatus Cybelea sp.; assembly: GCA_036489315.1. Lineage (NCBI taxonomy): Bacteria > Bacillati > Vulcanimicrobiota > Vulcanimicrobiia > Vulcanimicrobiales > Vulcanimicrobiaceae > Candidatus Cybelea > Candidatus Cybelea sp. The sequence continues at coordinate 11,392 of DASXFZ010000012.1, read as the reverse complement.
CGCGTCGGGTGCGATCGGATAGGTGTAGAGCAGCGTGTAGTGCACGCGCCCGTTAAGCGACGAGGTCACCACGATCGCCGACGCGGCCTGCAGCGACGACGCGTCCACGGTGAAGTTCTGCGAGGACGCCGTCGTGCCGAACTGCGCGTGCGCGATCTGATGGCCGTTGACCGTCGCGGTCGCCGTGCCCGGCGTTAGCTTCTCGGTCGCCGCGTACGCCGAGAGTGCGGTTAGCGCCGACGCCGTATCGTCGGCCGTCGGCCAGCCGCAACGGCACTGCTGCGCGACCAATGCGCGCACTGCGCCGGCGGTCTGTTCGGCCGGCGCGCGCCGCTCGATCAGCAGCTGCAGCATCTGCGACTGGGCGTCGACGAGCGAGCCGAGCCAGCTCCAGCGATTCGAGAGATTCGCGGTCACGTAGCGCCCCGTCATGTAGAGCGTCTGCGTCAAGCGATCGGCCATCGCCGCGCCTTTGCTCTGCCAGCCCGGCGCGCGCAGCAGGTAGCGCGCAACGCGGATCTGCGTGGCGCTGTCGAAGCCGTTCGACTGTGCGACGATATCGGAAAGGAAATCGGTTCGCGGTTTGCCGTTCTGCGCGAGCGTCCAGAGCGCTTCGAAGCGCAGCTGCGCCTTGCAGAGCGCGTCGCCGCACCACTTGAAACGCCCGGGATTGGCGAGCGCCTGCGACATGAAGTTCGACGCTTGCGCGATCGCGCCGCCGTCGACCTTCACGCCGTGCGCGCGGGCGAAGAGCAGCGCGCCAAGCGCGGCGGACGTGATGAACGGGTCGCTCTCCTTTGCCTCCGCAACCTCACCGAATCCCCCGTCGCCGCGCTGGTACGAGAGGAGCGCGCGGAGGTTCTCCGTCGCCGCTTGCGCGGGATCGAAGTTCAGCTTGAGCGCGTACGGTCCGCGCAGCCGTGCAAGCGCGCTCGCAACGACGAGGCGTGAGGCCGATTCGTCGGCCAGCGGCAGCGCGTCGCCCTCGAGCTCGCGCGCCGACGGGACGGCGAACTGCGGCACGATCGAATTCGCCAGCGTCAGCTCGATCGAACCGCCGGCGCGCAGGTCGACCGGAATCGAGGTGCTCCCGGTGCTGACGCCGCTCTCGATCACCGAATCGGTGACCGCGCGTTGGCTTGCGGTAAACGGAACCTTGAACGCGTCGCTGTGGCTGCCGAGCGTACCCGAAGCCTGCACCAAGGTCGGCGCCGGCGTCCCGACGGCGACCGGGAAGCGAAACGCCTGCATCCCCGTCTGCGCGCTCTCCGACGCTTTGCGCGTATGCGGATCGCCCTGCGCGAACGCCAGTGCGCCGCTCAGCCGCAGCAATAGATCGAGCGCGCCGTCCGCCCCGGTTTGATTAGCAACCGAAACGCCGAGGTCGAAGCGATCGCCCGGACGCGCAAACTGCGGCAGCAAGGGATTCGCGATCAGCGGCTGCGAGGATACGAACGTCTTGTCGCCGGTTGCGAAGTGCGAGGCATCGCTGTCTAGCGCGACCGCCATGACCCGCCAGGTTGTGAGGTCGTCGGGCATCGTGAAGTTCGCCTGCGCGCGGCCGGTCGCGTCGAGCGTGAGGACGCCGTAGTACGGCATCGGCTGGAAGTTCGCGCGGACGCGCGTACCTGCCGCGCCGGCCAGGAAGCCGCCGCCGTAGCCGAATCCCTTCTCGACCGCAGGCGTCTGCGTCTTGAGCATGACGTTCTCGCGATTATCGGAGAAGATCGTCGAGATCGGCTGCTGCGCGAAGACCGTCTGCACGAGGTCGGGCAGACGATACCCCGAGAGCTGCAGGATCGCGTCGTTGACGACCATCGCAACGATCTCGCCGTGCGCCGGCGATCCGTTTGCATTCCGCAGCGTGAAGTCGACGCTCTGGGCGCTTCCCGGCTGCACGGTTGCGTTGCGCGGAGCGATCGCAAGCTTCACGTACTGCCCCGAGAGGTCGACGTTGAAGGCGGTCATTCCGGTCAGCGAGAGCGTCGGCTGCTTCGGCGACGCGCCGACCGGCCCGCCGCGCCGCACGACCACTGCCTGCAGCGCCGCGTTGGGCATCATCGCCCGCGTCACCTTGAACGGGAAACGTACCGTGCCGCTCACGCCGTGTAGGGTCGTCCGGTAGATCGCGTCGTTGCGCACGACCGCAACGTAAACGTCGGCGCGATCGTACGGCGAGGCGATCAAGGCGTTGGCGGTATCGCCGATCGCGTACTGCTTCTTATCGAGCTTAATCGCCACGGCGTTGGCATCTTGCAATCCCCAATCGGCCTCACCGGCGCCGAATGCAAAGACCTGGATCTGCGTCGCGCTCGCGGCGCGCTGTTTATCGTTGCGCGCCTGTGCGAAGGTCGCGTTGACGCGGTACGGCCCGACGTCATTCGGCGTGAGCGGCGCGGTTACGGCCTTGTCGGCGGAGGTGACGTCGGCCGTCGAAACGGTCGTGTATTTGATCGACTGATCCGCGTTCTCGCCGCCTTCTTCTTCTTGCGTCGCCGAGGTGTACGTCATCTTCTGCAGCTCGAGATGGACGGCGCGTCCCGCGATCGCCTTGCCGTCGGCGCTGGTTACGAGCACGCGAATCGGCATCGCGGTTCCGGCTTTGCCGACCGAATCGGAGGCCAAGCCGATCACCGCATCCGCCGGCAGCGCGAGAAAACTCTGCGAATCGCTCACCGAGAGGTTCGAGACGTCGGTCGTCTCCATATCGACGTGATACGTCATCGGAAACGGGAGGTCGCCGGGCACCGCGACGTCGAGCGAGGCATCGCCCTTCTCGTCGAGCGGCAGATCGCGCTGCAGCACGTCGGTCGTAAATTCGGGAGTCTGTTCGGGATAGAACCATTGCGGCCCGAACGAGAAATCGTCCCAGCCCTTGGGCTGCACGGCTGCAACCTCACGCGTGACGTACGCGTGCGCCTTACCGCCCTGCAGCGGCGCGCCGAAGAGGTAGTTGGCCGAGACGTCGGCCTGCAGGCTCGAACCCGCCGTCGCCGACGTTCCCGCGAGCTTCACCGTAACGCTGAAGTTCGGGGGCTTGAACTGCGCGACGCGCAGCGAGCCGTCGATCTCGTTGCCGCTCGTCCCCTTGGCCGCGATCGTGTAGTACCCGAGCGCTTGCTGATTCGAGAACGGAACCGTCATCGAGAAGACGCCGAGCGAATCGGTGCGCCGCCTGCCGAGCTTCGTCGCGGCGTTGCTCGGATCGCTAAGCGTCACGTTATAGTCGGCATTCGCGTCCGGTACGACGCGATCGCCCTTGACATAGTAGGCGATCCCCGTGATCTGCGCGCGCTCGCCCGGCTGATACATCTGCCGGTCGGTAAAGATCGTTCCGCGCGAGAGCGGCGCCCCGCTCGTCCACGATCCGTAGATATCGAAGCGCGCGAAACCGCTGTAGTTCCAGGTCGTCACCGTCGCGACGTCGGTCCCTTCGCTAACGACGACCCCGAGATTTGGCCCCTGACTCGACGAGGCCAGCGCCGAGCAGCGCTCGACGTCGACGCCGCCAAAGTCGGCCTCGCCGGCGGCGTTGGTCGTACCGGTCGCGCACTGCGCCGGCGGGACCTTCGCCGAGTCGGCGAGACGGTAGACGGTGACGTTCGCGCCGCGCGCCGGTGCGCCGTCGCTGAGATGCGCGACGAGCACGATGCCGTGCGCCGGGAACCACTGCGAGAAGACGCCGAGGTTGGTCAGCTGCGCGATGCCGGTGAGCGAAGGCGAAGAATCGCTGCTGTCGAGGCCGGTGCGAAAGCCGTACGCGAGCGCGCCGTACCGGCCGATCCGCGATTGCAGCGGCACGCGCACGATGCTCTGCGCGTTGCGGCTCGCGCCTTTGAGCGTCACGCTTGGCCAGCTCTTCCACGAAGGAAGGATCGAGAGGGCATCCGTGTTGCCCAAAAGCTGCGTGGGCTTCACGCGCGCGTACTGCATGGAGTACTTGCCGCCGGGGAGATTGGTGGCATAGAAGTTCAACGCGACCGGCGCGCCGGCGGGAATGACGTTGGTTCCGGTCGGCGCCCAGGCCCCCGCCGCGAAGTCGGAGGTGTGAATCGTCACCCTCTGCTCCGCGCCGAGCGTCTGCCCGAAAACGTCTTTAACGGTCGGGGCAATCGTGGCGACGTACGTTTTGTCCGGATCGAGCGCGTAGGGATCGATCGCGATCGTATTCGACTGATCGGCGACGCTGTAAAGGTTCTGCACCGAAGCCGGCGCAGGCGAGATCGTCACCGCATTGGCGATCGAGCCGGCATCCAGCGGATTACTGAAGGCAATCGCCGGGTCGCCGGCGGCGAAGCGGCCGCCGCTGTTGGGGCTTGGCACCGGCGTCGGCACGATGGCGAGCGTGTCGTAGGTTTGCACCGCGCCGCTGAAAGCCTTGATCGACGGGACGTTGCCGTATGCCGGCTCGACGCCGGGCGCGATGTTCAGGGTGTACTTCGTTCCCTTGCGCAACTCGTGGGCCGGCTTCAGCTCGTAGGTCCAAGAACTCAGCGAAGGATCGAAGAGCTCTTGCGCGCCGCTACCGGGATACGGCGTCGGCGTTGCCTTGAGCGTCGCCGAAAGGGGCACGCTGTCGCCGCCGTTGGAAAGCGTCGCGTGCGAGGCCAGCGAGCTCGGGTCGACGGCCGCATTGGCGGTGACGTCGAGCGTTGGCCGCACGTCGACCGGTGGTGCCGTCGACTCGTCGTCCCCGCCGGAAATCTGCGGCAGGGCGCGAAAAGCGAGCGATTCGGTTTCGAAGCTCCAGGCCAGATCGCTTGGCAGCGAGTCGCCGTCGAGATCGCGCAGCCCCGCCCGCAGCGTGATGCGGACCCGCGCGCCGATCGGCAGCGCGCGGTCGGCGACGAAGCCGATCATGCGCGGCGTGAGCAGCGTAAAGTGTCCCGCGAGCGGCGGCTCGACGGCGACGCGATCGAGGACGCTGCGCGCACCGTCGCCCGAGAGGGCCGCTACTGCAGCGACCGGCTTCGCGAAGATCACGCGCACTTGCGCCAGCGTCTGCGCCGTCCGGGTTGGGGAGATCGAGGCGATCCAGGGCGGCAGCGAGGGCGTGGGCGCCGCGGCGACCGGCGCGAGCTTCGCCGGGCCGCCCTGGCCGTTGCAGGATGCCACCGCGACGATGGCCGCGACGACGAGCATCGAATACAGCAGACGCACGCATGCCTCTTTTCATCTCCAGCCGATGAAACTCTTTGCTCCCCTGCTCGCGCTTGCGGCCCTCCCTGCGATTGTGGCGCTCGCGCGCTCCGGCATCGACGTAGCGAAGATCCACCTGACGCGCGGATCGGTTACCTACACCGACCGCAGCGGCATCCCGCTCGGAACGATTCTGGGCGGCGACTCGACGCACACGGTCGGCGTGCCGCTCGACGCCGTCTCGCCGCAGTTCCAGGAAGCGATCGTCGCTGCCGAAGACGCGCGTTTCCGGCAGCACGGCGGCGTCGATCTCTTCGCGCTGCTGCGCGCCGCGCGCGAGTACGCGATCTTCGGCGAGGCGCGCAGCGGCGGCTCGACCATCGAGATGCAGCTCGCGCGCCTGCTCTATCCCTCGACGCCTCGCGGCGGCGCGCTCGCCCAGATGAAGGATAAGCTGGCGCAGATCGCTACCGCGGAACGCATCGAGATCGGCTCGAGCAAAGCGGCGGTGCTCGAGGCCTACGTCAACCGCGCGCCGATGGGCGGAAATCTCTATGGCGTCGAGGCGGCCGCCCGCACCTACTTCGGCGAGCCCGCTTCGGATCTCGATCTCGCGCAAGCCTCGCTGCTCGCGGCGATTCCCAACGATCCCTCTCGTCTCGCACCCGATTCGAACTGGCACGCGCTGCGCAGGCGCCAGCGATACGTGCTCGACCGGATGGTCGCGCTCGGAAGCATCGATCGCACGACGGCCGATCGGGCCTTCGCCGAGACGCTCGACGTTCGCCGGCACGATTCGGGAATCGCCGACGCGCCGCACGCACTCTTCGATCTCTACCGCAGCGGCTCGGGGGCCGGCGGCCGCGAGCGCACGACGCTCGATCGCTCGCTGCAGCGCTTCGTCCAGGCACAAACCCAAGACGTCATCGCCGCGCTGGCTCGCTATCACGTCAGCGACGCCGCTGCGCTGGTCGCCGATAATCGAACGGGCGATGTGCTCGCCTACGTCGGCTCGCCGGATTATTTTTCTGATGCGGCGCTGGGACGCAACGACGGCGTGCAGGCGCTGCGTCAGGCGGGCTCCTCGCTCAAGCCCTTCACCTACGAGCTCGCACTCGAACGCGAAACGATTCGCTCGACGACGATCCTTCCCGACATTCCCGCGGCCTACGCGATTCCCGGCGGCAGACTCTATCAGCCGGCCGACTACAGCGGCCGCTTCAGCGGCCCCGTGCGCGTTCGCTACGCGCTGGCGAACTCGCTGAACGTGCCGGCCGTGCGCGTCCTCTCCGATCTCGGCGTCGCCAATCTGCTCGACCGCCTCCACGAGCTGGGTTTCGTCCACCTCGATCGCCCCGCGTCGTACTATGGTCTGGGGCTGACGCTGGGGAGCGGTGAGGTTAGCCTCTGGGAACTCGTACAGGCCTACGTAACGATGGCGCGCGAAGGCGACTTCCTAGCGTTGCATCTCGCGGACGACAGCGGCCTCGATCGTCAGGTGGGTGAGGCGCCGAAGTGGGAGCTGGTGACCGACATTCTCGCCGACCCGCACGCGCGCTCGCACTCGTTCGGCCTGCACTCGGTGCTCGAGATGCCGTTCCCGGCCGCGGTAAAGACCGGCACCTCGTCGGATTTCCACGATACGTGGACCGTCGGCTTCACCCGCGATTACACGGTCGGCGTCTGGGTCGGCAACTTCGACGGCAGCGCGATGCGCGGCGTCTCGGGCGTCACCGGCGCCGGGCCGCTCTGGAATCGCATCATGCTGCATCTCTACGAGCGCAGCGCCGAGCCGCCGCCCTTTACAACGCCGCGCGGATACGTACGCATCCCGATCTGCGCGACGACCGGCCGAACTCCCTCGCGCCGGCAACCGTGCCCCGCGACCGTTCAAGAGTGGGTCAAACCGCAGGACATCGCCTCACTGCGTCCGCGCAGCGAACCGATCGCGCTGCGCATTGCGTTCCCCAGCGACGGCGACACCTTCGTACTCAACGCCGCAAGTAACGCGCTCCAACAGCGTTCCCAGCAGATCGCGCTGCACGCAATCGGTTCGCTGGGAAAAGTGCGTTGGACCGTGGACGGCAAACCGCTGGCGCTCGACGCCAACGGCGATGCTTTTTGGCCGCTGCGCCTGGGCGCCTGGCGAATCGAAGCCCACGATGGCAAACGCAACACCAGCGTCACAATCCGCGTCATCCCCCCAACGCCCCCGCGCCCCGGCTTCACCCGCTAAACTCCCGCCGCTATCTTCCAACCAAGCTCTCCGGATTCAAAAACAAAACTCCGTCCGGGCCCAATCCCAAACGAGGACCGTCTGACCGAGCGCCGGAGCAGGATGCGGAAGGCGCGAGGCAGTCGATAGGAGGGCCACACGGATGTGGCCCGACGAATGTGTCCGAGTTGGGATTGGGTCCGGACGGAGTTTTGGTTTTCCCTACTCCGTGTCGACCGGCTCGTTCGAAGGCGGCTCGTGCAAGAAGTGCGCCAAGGGATACTTCGCCTTAATCTTTGCGAAGGGGCGCGGCTTTTGCGTAAAGTCGAAGGCGTTGTCGAGGCCCGTCGCGCGAGCGTCGGTGTAAAGCTCAGAGGCCGGCCCGATCGTCGGGAGCTGGTAGACCTCCTCGATAAACCGCAGGATGCTGCCGAACTCGTATTGAGTGTCGTCGACGTAGCCGTGTTTTGCGTACGGCGAAATGATCAAGCACGGAATACGAAAGCCGAGCCCACGATAATCGAGCTGCGGCGGGCTAGCGTTGTCGAACCAGCCGCCCCAGTCGTCCCAAACGACGATGATCGCGCTCGTGTTCCAATAGGAACTCTGCCCGACCGCATTCACAACGGAGGAGACCCAGGAGGGCCCAAGGTCGCTATGGTCGCCCGGGTGGTCGGAGTCTTTCTTGCTCGGGGTCACCCAGTCTACCGAGGCTAGATTTCCCTTCGCGGCATCGCTGAGAACCCTCGTCTGCGGAGCGATGACGTCCGTGCGCCAGTCCGGACCGTAGCGCGTGTATTTGAATCCTTCGAACGGCTCCCACATTCCGGCGCCGACGAGCTTGCTCGCATAGATCTTCCACGGGATCCGCGCGGTATCGAGGACGTTAGCCATCGAGTTGAATTGATCGAAGCACGGAAACGGCCCCTGATAAAAGTGTTCCTGCTCGTCCGCGGTGACGTAGGAGCTTCGCGTTCCGACCGGCGAGTCGCAGTCGTCGTGCAGGCCGTTGGGAAAATCGACTTCGGATTGGGTGGGTTGTCCCTTGATTCGGTCGTTGCCCGCTACCAGGGTCAGGTGACCGGTGAAGCTCCCGCCCCATTCGGTGGGGAACATCGCATCGGCGAGCACGTACTGATTGGCCATCGTCCAGTACGGCTTTACCAGCGATCTCTCGACGTACTCGTAGGCCTCGTACTCGCCGGGCTTGCCGTACTTTGAAAAACCGTCCAACTTGCCCTTATCGTATTCTTCCTTCGAGGAGCGCCAGTTGTGCTGGAGAACCGGCCCGTCGAAGCTAATCGGCTTCAGCGTAATGCTCATGTCGCCCGGGGGGCACCGCGAGTCGCTGCCCGCGCGCCGTACCCGCCCGGAGACCGATGGGCGCAGCGAACCCACGGGGAGGCCGCATCCGCTCATCGGCGCGTTCGCGCCAGGATAGCCGGCGAAGAAATTCTCGAAGCTGCGGTTCTCCTGAACGATCACGATGACGTGCGAAAGATACTGGCTTGCGGAACGGCTTGCATGCCGAACGCGCGGCACTGCGCCCGCGGGTGCAGTAAACGTCGAACCGCTGCTGACCGAGGAGCACGCCGTTGTGAAAAGGAGTCCTAACGACGCCAGAAGCAGACCGAGCCTAGCCATAACAAGCGCCACTTTCCAACGCGGCCGCTCGGACTCCTATGGCGCTGCTATCGTGGCGCGAGCGTGCGCCCGCTCACGGACTAACGCTCACCGGGATCATCAAGTGCGCATACGGTGAATCGGGCCACATCACATACGGCTTGGTCGGATCGGGATCGAGACCCATGGGATAACCCATGCCTTTCACCGAGGGGCCGAGGAGCATCACGTGCGGTCCGGTCTTCACCCAGTGATTGTCGGCGGTCTGCGCTCGCGCGTATGGATCGGAGTTGCTCGCGCCTTCGTCGCCGGCGAGCATGTACACGAAACCGGTCGTCGCGGGCGGCGTCCCGTGCGTCAAGATCGCTTTCATCCAGGCCATCGCGTTGTTATCGGCGCACATCGGCTCTTGCGGGCCCAGGAGCATGCACGTGAAGCCGTTGCTCCCAGTTTGAAGCGTCCGCATCGCGCCGTTGTCGCCCATTTTGACGATCGTTGCGCCCTTCACCACCGCAGCCGGCGCGGCCGGTGCTATTTGAGCGATATAATCCGAATCCGAGATCGGAGCGCCGGCAGCGTTGGCCGCCGCGAAGCCTGCGAGAAGCGCCGCCGCGAGAGCGGTCGCCGTAAGCGTGTAGCGCAACATGGTCATTCCTCCCAGATTGCAAGTGAGGGATGGGCCGTTCGCTTTTCCTTAATAAAAGAACTGCTGCAGCTGGTCAAAACTAGGGCCAAAGGCCCAGCCCATGCGCTGGGAGGGGTTGATGACCGGCGCGGGCTCGCCGATCGCAAACTTAAACCCCGTTATCGTTTCGACCAGGGTCCCGCTTTCGTCGTAGACGACGATCGCGCTGCCTTGACTGCCGTCGCAGTAGGTCGGATCGGTGACCAGAAAGAGGCCGTTGGCGGAGTCGCTCGCAATACCGGCGCCGCTATTGGTCTGCGACGTGTCGCCCGTGCACGGCAGCTGCGCGTAGACGCCATTGCGCTTGGCGAGGTTGTAGAACTCGACTTGGGCGTTGAGTTCCGTCGTCGTCGCCGCGATGCCCGTCGCCGAATCGACGGCTAAGCCATTGACGTAGCCCGCGCCGTAGTAGCCGTTGTTGAAGCCGTCGAACTGAGTCTGTTTGCCGGTCTTGAGACTGACGAGCACGTTGATCGGCGGCGCACCGCCGACTCGGCCGCCGTCGGGCGAGACCGCGATCACCGCGTGGTTCGTCGCTGTGTCCTGCGCGACTTGCGGCACGTTTCCAACTCCAAAGGTATTCGGATCGAGGTGGATGACTTTACCGAACGTGTTCTTGGCGACGTTCGATGAGAAGAGATCCGGCACGTCTTGGTTCTTGAGCTCGATCCCGAAGATCGCGGTGTTCGTGTTCGCCGCGCTCTGATTCGGCCCCGCCGTTTCTACCTGGAAGTCCCTGACCGGCGGCGTCCATTTACCCGTGAACTTGCCCGACGTTACCGGATCCATTACGTTGTAAAAGCGTTTCGCGTAGATCTTTCCCTTGGGGACGACCTGGCGATTGATCAAGCCGACGTCGCCGGCGGAGATGTTGATGGCGACGTACGACGTTCCGGGCGGATTCTTCTTCGGAAAGACCTTGTCGATCGTTCCGCTGCTCTGATCGAAGGTCTCGACGTTGAGTGCCGTGGCCAGCACCCCGTCGCTGCCGTTCTGGTTGATGTCGAAGCCGTAGATTTGCCCCCCGCGTGAGGTCAAGACGGCGCCCAATCCGAGCGAGTGCTTTGCGGCGGTTCGCGCCTGCGGCGAAAGCGCCGCAGACTCCGAAACGCCGCCGTCGCAGCCAGAGAGAAGAACTGCGACGGCGACGAGTTGTAGCAACGGAAAGCGTCTACGACGTTGATTCATTGCGCTCCCATTCGTTGGCGAATCTTCGAGTTGTTTTTGCTCCGGCCCCCAACCTAGGGGGCGAATATGAAGAAATTCTGAAAACCTTCCGGCAACCGCGACGCAACGCTCGCGCGCAACGATGGCCGGGTGCAGAAGGATCCCGTCGTTACCGCGCGCCGGCTCTTTGAAAACGTCCGTCGCCGCCCCGCGGAGCCGGTCGTGGTGGCGACGCTCCTGCTCTTCGGGCAGGGTGCGCTTGCTTATGCCGCCCGGCGAGGTATTCGTATTCTGCTGCTGCGGCCGGGTGAGATCTATCGCGAAGCCTCGGCCGCGCTCGGGCGTTTGGGGATCGACGTCGATGCCTGGCCGGCTCCTCCCGCCGGCCTCTTTGTCGTCGAGGAACGCGCCCTATACTTACGTTCGCGCAGTCCGATGACGGTCGCGCACGAGTTCGGGCACGCACTCGACTGCGCGCTCGGCGGCGGGGTATATCGCAGCGGCATCGATCCGCAGGTCCGCGCCCTCTTCGCCAACGCGCACGCTTTCGTCACTCCCTACGC